>CAXMTO010000057.1:0-7017 GCA_964196355.1 uncultured Myxococcota bacterium | reverse complement strand
CCGAGTGCTTTTATCGGGGATCCATGTTTTTCAATTTCGAGACTATGGTAGCCAGTTGCGTCTGCGGGCAATTCCTGCCAGGCCGATAAGACCTGTGCCAAAGAGAAGCATTGTCGCTGGTTCTGGCACTGGTTCTGCGACCAGTTGACTTTGGGCGGGTTCTCCATCTTTATCGACAAGGTTCAAAACTTTTACGTTACCAATACCTGAATAGTTTTGTATCCCCTCAACATGGCTAAAGAGAGTGAGTTCTCTGGCAGTAAGGGTATTCGCCGCGTCTGAATATCATTGTTCTGGGTTCACCACGTCAGCATCATAACTACCAATTTCATTTTCGTAATACCAAACGACCCTTTGAACGTCGTCCGCCCTGCCACTACCAGTGCGTTTAACAGCATCGTCTGAATGAATTTAGCGGTTAATTGATAATAAGGTGTTTTGGGCTATTTTATAATACTGCCACATCAGATACTTGGAGACAAAAACCCCTTTCTCACTATAATTCCATAAAAAATTTGCCTCTGCTGGATGAAACGGATAAGATATGAGAGAGTTATGGACGAGTTATATAAAACAGTGCCAGCTCATCACTGAACACCTCTACACTATAATTTTTTGGGATATCAGCACGTCAATATGTATCTACAATACTACGGTTTTAGCCGGAAACCCTTTGAGCTTGCGCCAAAAGCTGATGCTCTTTTTTTAGGAGAGACACATAAAGAGGGGCTGGCAGTTTTAAAATATGGGATCATTTCCGATAAGAACTTTTTGCTGTTGACCGGAGGTGTAGGTACCGGAAAAACAACCCTTATCAATGGTCTTGCTGCTTCACTGGAGATGAGAGAGAATCTCTGTATTATCTCTAATCCAAATATGGATGTGGTTGAATTTTATCACTATTTTGCCGCAAAGACAGGGCAGTATTTTGATGGCAACAAAGCTTTGTTTTTGTTGGCTTTTGCAGAATATCTTGAGGATTGTCGAAAGACTGATGAAAAAATCCTGCTGATTATCGATGAGGCCCATGCCCTGCCGATTGAAGTGCTGGAGGAAATTCGACTGTTGGCAAATCTCTCTGCAGAGCATCCCAGCACTATGAGCATTTTTCTGGTGGGTCAGCCTGAGCTGCTTGATCGGCTCACCGAGAAGCGGTTGCTGCCTTTGCGGCAGCGCATTTCCATGCGCTTTCATCTGGAGCCGCTTTCACGTGAAGATACTCAGCAGTATATACTTTTCAGGCTGAACGCAGCCGGGGCCAGGCAGGGAGCGCTTTTTACCCGGAAGGCAATCGATGCCATCGATCGGGCAGCAGACGGGATTCCGAGGGTTATTAATATACTCTGTGATCAGGCCCTATTGACAGGATTTTCACGGAGTCTGCTGCAGATTGATCATAATATAATCCGTGAGTGCGTTGAGCAGCAGAAGCTGCCTGGAGATGAGGAACTCTATCTTCTACCCAAAGAAAAAAGATTCTGGCAGAGGGGGTTTTTCTGGTTCCTGCTGATATTTCTCCTGGCGGAAGGTGTAGGCGTCTGGCTTCTTTTTCGTTTCGGCTTATTAGATGATATCTGGCACTTTGTTGTAAATCAATGGCAAAACGGTCGGCAGTTCGTGCAAAATTTATTGAATCAGGGATAGCAGTACTATGGGAAAAATATCGGATGTTCTTGAAAAATCGGGAGTTGAACTTGGTCGTAAACAAACAGATCCTGAGGAGCAGCGGCCTGCAGTAAATATACCAATCCCTGATCCTCCACCACAGCAGCCTGTGGCAGATACAACGGCTCAGAAACCTCGGCAGCAGCAGACGCTCTCTTCTGCCGGAGCCTGGGATGAACGACTATCAAATGTGACACACTCTTCCACCGGGGTGGCTGAATCTATTCGTATCCTGCGTACCCGTATTCTCTATCCCCAGGACGGCAGGAAGCCCCCCCAGACCATTATGATAACATCCAGCGCACCCCAGGAAGGCAAGAGCTTTGTCTCGGCAAACCTGGCAGTGACCATGGCCCGGGGGCTGGATCAATATTCTCTGCTGGTGGATTGTGATCTGCGGCGGCCATCTCTGGCCGGAATGTTCGGTCTCTCATCAATCTGTCGGCGAGGATTGTCAGACTATCTCAAGGAAGATTATGATCTCGCAGAGTTGATCCATAAAACCTCCGTTGAAAAACTCTCTATCCTGGCCAGTGGTGAGCCGCCGGTGAATCCGGCAGAGCTATTGTCGTCCGAACGTATGGCCAAGATGGTGGCGGAACTCTCCAGCCGCTATAAGGATCGTTTTATTATTTTTGACACCCCTCCCTATCAGGTTGCGTCTGAGTCTAATGTCCTGGCGAAGGAAGTCGATGGTGTGGTTCTGGTAGTCGGGTACGGTAAATCAGATAAATCACAGGTAAAAAATATGGTGGAGCTGATAGGGGCTGAAAAAATTATAGGCGTGGTCTTTAACGGTATGAGGAACAGTTATATTCATAAGAAGGTGTTCGCCTCGTATGAAAGTTATGGCGGATATTATGCGGCGGAAGGGGTCGATGGATAAAGGCCTATTGATTCTTCATATAATTCATATGGGACTGGACGAGCAGTATCTCACCATATGAACAGTCACTTCCCAGTGCCATCTTCACATCACGAAGAGAACCTTTCACGCGACTGATTGCCTGCTTTATCTGTTCGGTTTTAGCTTCTGTCAGCAACGTCTCAATCTTTACCCGTCCCTCTGAAATAAAGAATGCCAGGTGCCCTTCAATAGTTGAATTCACCAGCGATCTCTCTCTGGCTACTTCCTGTATGGTTAAACCTTTTTCAAACAGTTCAAGAGTGATCTCTTTGGTGTTTTTTCCAGAGGGCTGTGTCTTTTTTGGCTCTGAGTCCGTCTGCGGCTGAATGACGGTCGGGAGTATTACCGCCTCAATTCCGTGTTCCTGTCGATACGCGGAGACCACTGCTATAAGTTCATCCCCATACCTTTTTGACAGCTGTTCACCGATGCCTTTGACCTTTTTAAGGGCAGTTAAGGTGTCTGGCAGGTGAACGGTTATCTGGATGAGGGTTTTCTGGTGCATCACCTGGAATGCTACAACATTTTCCTCGTTTGCCTTGCGGGTCCTCCACTCTCGAAGAGTCTGGAAAAGTTCAGGGTGGGCAATGTCTGATTCAGAGTAGAGGATGGGGCTGCTTTTCGGTTTCTTTTTGCTGAGTTCGATTTCAGCATTTGATATGCTGCGCAGATATCCGGTTGGAGAAAAACCGCTCTTACAGCTCAGAACTGCAGCAACTTTTACCGCACCTTCTTCTTTTGCCATTTTCAGTGCATTGCCCGCTTTTTTTCGTATCTCTTTATTGTCTGTGTCGATCTGCAGTTGTTGAATAGGATCTGAAAAATGTGTTTGTAATTTTTCCTGGAAATAAGCAGATCCTTTGGCTATTCGATCGAGTATCGCAGGATCCTCACTGGGGAGAAGAGAGTCCTCAAACAGTCCCTGCATTTGACGTTTAAAATTTTCACCGACGGTATATATTTCAACCATCGTGTTTTTCTGCAACTCGAATATATCCGGGATTCCGGAAACCTGAACCAGTCCAGGGTTACCGGAGATCACACCGACCAGCCTTCCAAGGAGATAGCGCAATCGTTGGAAATCAAAGCATTCCAGCAATAAGAGTTGTTGATAGCGGATTTTGGCAATTGCAAGTTTATCCAGGGTCGGTCGATTCAGTTTACTCTCCTCGGTAAAGCGCAGCACGGTAGGATCTGTTTTCATGGTACGGGGAGATAAAGTTGAGCTGAGCACCATGCCCTCAAGTGTCCTGCATCTGCTCAGGGCCACATATACCTGGCCGTGGGCAAAGGCCGCCTGGGCATCAATGATCGCTTTGTCAAAGGTGAGCCCCTGGCTTTTATGAATGGTTATGGCCCAGGCGAGTTTGAGTGGGTATTGTTCAAAAGTACCAATTTTATTTTCTTTAATCTCACCGCTTTCCTGGTTGAGTTTATATTCGATATTTTCCCATACAGCGGGTTCGACGATGATCTGGTTATTTTCATCCGGGCATTTGATCCAGATTTCATCACTTTTGATCCGGGTGATTTCGCCAATTTTGCCATTAAAGAACCTTTTATCAGGTGATGGATCATTTCGTACAAACATAACCTGGGCGCCAATTTTCAGATCCAGCGTGGCTTGAGTCGGGAAGGTATGCTCCGGAAAATCCCCCTCCACTTCAGCATCGAATGTGTGTTTTTTGTTTTTCACACTGTGCAGCTTTGAAAAATTAATGCCGTCTGCCTTACGGTTATGAGTGCAGAGGGTGATGTATCCTTCTTTATCGCCCGGGGAAAAGTTTGGATCGAACCGTTTGTTGAGCGCAGCAATACCCGATTCGTCGAGATTGTTGTCTCTTACGGAATTGAGGAGATTGATGAACCGGGTGTCCGACTGGCGGTAGATATGTTTCAGCTCAATGGTGAACAGCTCAGTCTTACTGAGACTGTTACTGGAAAAGAAGTAGGCGGAATCATAATATGGCTTCAAAAGACGCCACTCGGCATCTTTGACAACAGGGGAAAGCTGGTGCAGATCACCGATCATCAGTAACTGCACGCCGCCAAAAGGCAGATTACTTCGCCGGTAGCGCTGCAGTACCGCATCCACGCCATCAAGTAAATCGGCTCTTACCATACTTATTTCGTCTATGACCAGCAGATCGAGGCTCTTGATGAGGTTGATTTTTTCTCTGTTAAAGCGGCGCTGGTGACTCTGGCTGTGTGCTTCACTGCCTGGAACAAAAGGTCCAAAGGGCATCTGAAAGAACGAATGAAGGGTTACGCCTCCGGCATTTATTGCAGCAACTCCGGTCGGTGCCGTAACAACCATACGTTTAGGGCTGTGTTTATTGAAATCTTTCAGAAAGGTAGTTTTGCCGGTACCGGCTTTACCGGTCAGAAATACGTTGCAGTTGGTGTACTGGAGGAATTCATCGGCAAGCTGAAGTTCTGGATTTGGGATGCTCATGGAGTCCTTCAATTCATCTGGTTAAAGAGAGGCGCAGTATGCAGGTTTATCTACCAGACATCTTCCACTAACTTGTCGCTGATTTCAAGGTATAAATGAGCATTTTGAGGGAGGGCATCAGCTCGGGTTCTCACCGACAAAGTTTTTCGCAGGTCGAGGTGCCGGGCATGAAGCTGTCAAAAAGTTCATGAGAAATTCGGGTTAGCCGTATACTAACCTGGGAAGCAACAAGACAATATCAGGACAGAAGGTGAGGAGAAGTAGAATTACCAGCTGGATCAGAATAAAGGGCATTACCGCCCGGGAGACATAGAGCAGATTTTTATTAACTATCGCCCCTGAGATATAGAGACTGACGCCGAGTGGAGGGGTGCAGTACCCGATACCGAGGTTGATGGTCATCAGCAGACCGAAATGCATGGTACTGATACCAAATTTTTCCAGCAGGGGGAGAAAAATGGGTGTGAGGATAAGGGTCGCCGATATAATATCCATAAACATACCTATAATAAGCAGCAGTACATTTACAGAGAGAAGAAATACTACGGGAGAGGAAATATTTTCAACGACCACGGATGCAATTTTACCGGGGATCTGTTCGAAGGTGAGATATTCTCCAAAGACAGAGGCTCCTGCGACAATTACCAGAAGAGTGGCCGAGGTGATGGCCGAAGAGACGATAACTGGTTTAATCTCACCTAGTTTCATGTCCTTGTGGATACAGAGTTCAACGAAAAAGGCATAAAAACACGCCACAACAGCGGCTTCATTGGCAGTAAAAAGTCCGGAATAGATACCTCCAAAGATGAGGATGGGGAGGAACAGTGCCCAGGCACTTTCCTTCAGAACGGTCAGGGCTTCAGTTAAGGAAGGGCGCGGGCGCCTTTTCATGCCAGCTTTTTTGCATACCAGGTATGCGTATACGCTCATCGCCAGCATTATCATCATTCCGGGAATGAAGCCTGTGAGAAAGAGTGCTTCAAGCTGGTCGTTACTGACCATGGCGTAGAGGATCATGGCTATCGAGGGCGGAATGATAACGCCGAGGATAGGGGCGGTGGTCATGATGCCGACAGAAAATTGCTCGTCGTAACTGTTTTCCAGAAGAGCAGGGATCATGAATCCACCGATGGCGACAACCGTTGCCACGGTGGAGCCTGAAATAGCACCGAAAAAGCCACAGGCCAGAACTCCTGCCATGGCCAACCCCCCAGGCAGAAAACCGACCAGCACATTGGCTACGTTGATCAATTTTTTGACTATGGAACCCTTGGTCATGATATTGCCGCAGAGGATAAAGAACATCACGACAACAAGTGCAAATTTATCCATACTGCGATAAAGCACCTCTATGACAATCTGAGGATCAATACCTACGCCGTAGACGAGACCAATGGCTCCGGTGAAAAAGAGAGCCAGAAAGACAGGCATCGTTGATGCCAGGCTGCTGATAAGGATTGCAAAAATGAG
Organism: uncultured Myxococcota bacterium; assembly: GCA_964196355.1. GTDB lineage: Bacteria > Desulfobacterota > Desulfobulbia > Desulfobulbales > Desulfocapsaceae > Desulfomarina. The sequence continues at coordinate 520 of CAXMTO010000057.1, read as the reverse complement.
CAGGTAGTTATGTCCCATTGTCTATTTCCCTGCTGCCATTTCTCGTTTACCAATCCAGTCTTCACGTATGGCAATGAGAGTACGTATAAATGTCATACATCCCATGAGCGGAAGGACAGCATAAAAATAGTATTCCGGTATCTGCAGGGTTGCAGTTTTTGCGTATTCATCCTGATACATCATCATGGTCATCTGTGAACCGAGGTAGACCATGAGCCCGGCGAATACAAGAACTGCTGTATGGGAAAAGAGATTGAGAGGTTTTTTCAGGACTGGAAACATCTGAGGAAGGGCTGTAATTCGAATGAGCTGATGTCCTCGAATGGCAGCGGCGCAACCTATATAAGTAGAGAAATATATTACCTTTCGAACTACTTCATCTGACCAGTAAATGTTGAAATCATTGGTTGTTTTACGAAGAATAACATTCGCCATTGCTGTCAGGAGGGCAATGCAAACCGCGACAAAGAGTGACCACTCTTCCATGAAAAGGAAGATGCGATCAGTTTTTTTAAATACT
>CAXMTO010000056.1:0-9113 GCA_964196355.1 uncultured Myxococcota bacterium | reverse complement strand
CCATTTTCCTTTTTTATACTGGGGTATCTTTTATTCTCCCAACGAGAGATGGTGTCGGTTGTGACCTGGACTGCTGTCGCCAGGTAGAGCTGGGTAAGTCCCTGGCTTTCACGCAACAATTTAACTTTGGCTCCATCAATATTAACCATCGTCATTGCGCCGGGAAGAATATCGTTTTCCATTTTCTCTCAGGGACTACCTTGAATCCTATAATTTAACTCAATTGCCCCAATCAATGTTAATGAGAAATGCGGGCTAAGGAGTTTGTAATCAGATGAAAGTTAATATACCAATATCTCCAACTGGGGCAAAGACATAAATCTGTAACGTGCACGATTGATTTTTCAGAGATGATTGAAAAAGATGTAGGTGGATTTCGCCCTATGTCTACTTCAAATAAATAAAAATACTTATAATATTCTAATGTAAGCCATGAGTGTTGGAAACGCTAACATAAGGAGAGTGAAATGAAAACGTTGACTAAACTGGTATGTATCGCAGGCTGTATATTTTTATTCGCCGTAAATGGATTAGCCGCAAGCGCTAAATGTACGATAGTAAAAATCGAAGGGAAAAAAATGACCGTAAATTGTTCAAAAGGTATAGAACGATTTAAGGAGGGAGGTACGATTAAAATAAAATCTTCAGATAAGAAAAAGATTGAAGGATGTTAGAGTGAAGCACGACCTGTCAAGACCAGTCGAAGCGTACGACATTGTCGAGCGGGTCTGATTTGATGATCTTCACATTTACATGAGTGTTGGCGGCAATCGCTGTCCCGGCGGGCGTTGGCAGGTCGAAGTCCATAAGAATATCAGTCAGCAAGAGATTAACTCTTTTGGGACCCACATGGATTACCAGGGCATTTATAAACTGACCTTTACGGTCAGCTAAATATTTGAGAAGCCAATACCGTTGACGCTGCTGTCTCACATTATTGGCTGCGTTCAGCGTGCGTGAGAGTACGGACGTGAAATCCTTGCACATCTCTTCAGTAAAGCAGGGGGCCTGTCTTCGAACGATGGAATTGAGTTGATGCTGCATTACCAGATCAAGCAGTCTTCTGATAGGAGAGGTGACTGTTGTATAATGGGAGACTCCGAGGCCGCTATGAGGTTTTGCGGTCGTTGAAAATTCGCCCCGCGGCAGCTGTTTTCGCTGCAGGGTATTCTGGAATAGATTATCATCTTCACCAAATACGATTCGGTTTTTTAATTCAGGCTGAGATCTGAAGAGGCCTGGAACAATACGGTCAGCGACATATTTTGCCGCTTCTTTGTTCGTCAGGATCATCATTTCTGAGACGATTGTTCTGGCAGGCGTGTCGCTTTTCCCCAGATTCACATTAACCTGCCCCTGATGGTCTATATAAATATTGACATCTGGAAATGGGAGCAGGAGAGCGTTATTCTTTAATCTTTGCTGTCGCAACTTTTTCCGCAGCATATTGAGTAACCGGATCTCTTTATCACTCTCAAGCATCCGGTCGACCTCGTCGTAGGTGAGACGTCTAGCAACTTTGATTATTGAAGGTACTATTTTAATCTTCAAGACTTCCGCTTCATCTGACAACAGAATCATGAAACTGAAGGCAGCGCGGGTTTCACCCTGGATAAGACTGCAGATACCCTGCGAGAGATGGCGGGGCAGCATCGGGATCTGCCCTTCCGGGAAGTATATTGATGTCCCCCGTCGCATTGATTCCTGAAAAAGCGGGTCACCGGGACGAACATAATGTGCTACATCCGATATATGGATGCCGACCAGATAGTTGCCGTCCTGTTCTTCAAGAGTGAGAGCATCATCAAAATCGAGAGTGGTAGGGCCATCAATGGTAATAGGAGAGAGGTGAGTATAATCAACTCTTCCTGAGTCTTCGAACAGTTCCTTATGGCCGCGCTGTAAAATGAGTTCGGCCTGCTGTCGAGCCTCAAGGGGGAAATTAACAGGCAGTTCATTGCGTAAAAGGGGGATATTCTCATTGGGTCCCCAAAGCCCAGCCTTAACAAGTAAATGAAAAGGATCGTGAAGTTTGGTCTGGCTGGTTGTTTTCAGGATATGTTTTGCGACAGCTGCATTCGGGGCGTCATTGCCGTGCACATAGTAGTCCCGAATTATCTGCAGAGTTTCTGCAAGGAGCGGAGCGAGTTTCTCTCCGGTCTCTTCTGCTGCTACGAGCGCTGCCACAGCATTTGATCCTTCATTGATAAGTTCAAGTTTTTTCGCTTCTTTTTCCCGTTGAAGCTGTAATTGATCTACCTGCTCAGGGCTGTTAACTTTGATCCGGCCATCGTTGTATTTGAAGAACAACTTATCTGTAAATACTGACCTGAGAAAGGCAGAAACGATGTCATCGTTAGCCTCTTCACCAAAAACCAGTTCAGCCAGAAAAGACGGACTGAATGAAGAAACAGGTTCCTCAGCAGTGAGTTCCCAGATCTCTTTTAAGTCGATGCCATTCATAAGAGAATTACGCTTTTCTGTAGTGCTCTGAAGATGTTGTGTGAGCGATTCACGGCTTACTTTGGTGGGATGGATTTCACTTGAACAGTGGACAACCCTGGACACAGGCAAATTTATTTCTCTGCCATTCTGGTTTACCAGGCGTAGTCTTTTGGGTTGACTCTCTGTAACAAGTGCACAGACAAATCTACCGTTATCTAAGTACTCTATAAGGTTTCCTGTAGATATCATAACTCAACTGATTATTTGAAAATACTGTTTGTCATCTGTCAAAAATGGTGCACCACTAAAAAACTGAAGCAATAAATCCCAACCGTATTATAATTTTGTTTGATCGGTTTTGTCTACGGGTTAGTTGGTGCTCTTAGCTGTTTGGCGCGATATTGTTCAAGGTTAGACCCAATATAGTGTGTAATATTTTTTTGCACACAATTATTCTTCTCTTTATTTAATTATTACCTTTATCCTTATGGATCTTTTTCAAAAACCGGTTAAATCCGGCCTCGTCGCATTAGTTGGACCTCCAAATGCAGGAAAATCGACTCTGATGAATTCACTGCTCGGGCAGAAAATATCAATAGTCACTCCGAGGCCGCAAACTACCAGAAATAGAATAACAGGGATCATGAACGATCCTGATTATCAGATCGTTTTTGTCGATACACCTGGGTTACATAAGTCACGAGACCTGTTGAATGTTGAAATGGTGAAGGTGGCAATGGAGAGTCTGTCTGATGTTGATATCGTCGTCTTTCTGATTGACGTTTCGGTACCTTTACCTGAAAAAATGAAAAAGAAAAAGCAGGAGGAGTATTTATCCTACATGGATAAAATAACCTGCCCTGCTGTTATGGTACTGAATAAGGTGGACCTTATCGATCGTGTTAAACTCTTACCCATGATAAAGAGTTACTCAGAACTGTATCCATTTCATGCTGTAGTACCATTGTCCGCACTGCATGGGGATGGCGATGAAAACCTGGTGACAGAATTACTGGCTCTCCTGCCTCTTGGTCCCAGGTATTTCCCAGAGGACATTCCCACCGATGCGAGTGAGAGATTTCTATGTGGAGAGATAATTAGAGAGAAAGTCTTTTTATTGACCGGGCAGGAAATCCCCTATTCAACGGCGATACTCATTGATTCATTTAAAGAGGATGCCGATAACAGGCGTGTTACGATACACGCAAGTATAGTGCTGGAAAGGAATTCTCAAAAGGGGATAGTAATCGGGAAAAGTGGTAAAAAACTCAAATCTATAGGGATTGCTGCTCGAAAAGATATTGAGCTTCTTCTTGGGGAGAAGGTAGTCCTCAAACTATGGGTAAAGGTAAAGAAGAACTGGTCTCAGGACGATCGCTTTTTAAAAGAGCTTGGCTATTAGTACCTTACTCCAGAACTTCTGTAATAAAAAACAAGAAACTGAGGAATGTCTTTTGAAATTATGTTGTTAAATATATCACCATGGTACTTATACCCCCTTGTGGGGTGTTAGATAGAAGCATGACCAAATACAATATTTATTAAATCATTCTACCAACAAAATTGACAATGGAAAAAATAATAATCGCTGCAATGGCTGACAATAGAGTTATTGGCCGTGACAATAAACTCCCCTGGCACATCCCCGAAGAGCTGGGGCTTTTCAAAAAAACCACTATGGGATATCCCCTGATCATGGGAAGAAAAACGTTTGAATCATTCCCCGCACCCCTGCCAGGAAGGCGGCATATTGTCCTCAGTCGAAACAAAAAATTTATTCCAAAGGGTGCCGAAAGTGCAGAATCACTAGCGAAAGCCATTGAAATGTGCGTTCCGACGGAGAAAGTTTTCATCATTGGAGGGGAAGAAGTCTTCAGCCAGGCACTGGGGTTGACCACAAAAATACTCCTTACCGTTCTTGAGCGGGAAGTAGAAGGTGATGTGAGCTTTCCTGAAATTTCCGAAGATGATTTTCGAGAACTATCCCGGGTGCATCACCCCGACGGTTCTGAGCCTTTCACAGTGGTCACATACGAAAAAATAACGGCTTAATAATTTGCATTTCCAACCGACTCTATCAACTCCATTTGAAATCGTTATTGTTTTCTCGCCAGTACCTTTGAGATCCTGGCAAAAAAGCCCCGATTCCCGCTCGGAACCAACCTCTCTCATAGTATCATTCTTCTCATATGGTGTCCACTCCTGTGAATTTTTTGTGGATTTTTGCGTGAAGACCAAGTTAAATTTTCGGAGCTGCAACAGGAGATACTCTCGTAATTCAGTTGCATCACCCGATACAGCGGGTATGGTTATCAGCAGAAATACTCATGTGAAGAAAAAGAGTGACGGGGAAAGCTGTTGCAGCCAAGGAGACCATTGCTGATATTCTCTCCGGTATTTTCCTTATTACCGATCGCCCGATACGCGTTGGCGATCGAGTGAAGATTGAACAATTCGGCAGACACTGGGGAGCATGGGGTGATATTGAAGATATCGGCCTACGCCGAACCCGTATTCGAAATACTGATGGTGTCAGCGTGAATTACCCTAACTCACTGCTGGCCAATTCAGTAATAACAAATTTTTCATACAGTGACGCTCCAGTCAGAGTCAGGATCCGGTTGCAGGTCGATTTCAGCGCTGACCTTGAGGTCACTCAAAGACTGATAATCGTTGCCATTGAAACATGTGCGGAAGTCATTTCCGGATCAGCGCAGGTAGTGGTTCGCTCGCTTTGGGATGACAGAGGTGGGCACCAGCTGGCCGGAGTTCTTCTTGAGGGACGCTACAGTATTGAAAACGAGCGAAAGAGGACAGCAATCCGCTCTATAGTACTTGCAAAAGTCCTTGCATCTCTTCGGGAAAATCATATCCCTCTTGCCACCCCCGGCTTGAGAATTGAATCCCCCATACAGGATCAATGAAAAAGGTGCTTAACATATTTTTTCAGCGGGACTGCATATTGCGATAACGCAGTTTCCAAAGACAACGCATAGAGAAAGGCAGCGATGTGGATGTAAAAATAGAAAAACTTGAACCAAAAAAAAAGCAGGGCCTTTTTGTCATAATTACCGGCAATGGTAAAGGCAAGACGACTTCCGCCATGGGAATGGCTCTCCGAGGGTGTGGCCACGGCTTAAAAACGACCATCGTCCAATTTATGAAAGGGGATCTCTATTCGGGAGAGTGGGATGGCGTCAAGCTCCTTGCACCTCTTGTCAAACTGCACCATACAGGCAAAGGTTTCTGCGGAATAGAAGGCAATCCTTACCCGCACTCTGAGCATAGAAAAAATGCTCAGGAAGCCATAAGGCTCGTGGAAGAAATAATTGTATCCGAGGAATGTGACACACTGGTCCTCGATGAAATTAACAACGCCATACAACTCAACCTCGTAGATCTTCACCAGGCAAAAGACATCCTCGCACTACGGCCGGATCATATGCATATAATAATGACCGGCAGAGATGCTCACGAGGATCTTATTCAACTCGCAGATACAGTCAGTGAGGTCAAAGAAATAAAACATGCCTACAGGAAAGATATTGAGCCGCAGCCAGGAATCGATTACTGAAAAGAGTCCCGCTCGTCGGGGCCAGTCTGTTATTTTGGAATCATTACTATCCAAGACGGACATTACTGATGATACACAATACTACTGAGCCTTCCGGCGCACAGGTCCTTCGCACTCTTGCCATGCCCGCCGACACCAATCCCCAGGGAGATATCTTCGGGGGCTGGATCATGTCTCAGATGGATATCGCCGGCGGCATCATGGCACGTGAAGTTACCTGCTCCCGTGTGGTGACTGTGGCTGTTGACACCATTGTCTTTATCAAACCTGTACATGTTGGAGATGTGGTCTGCTGTCATGGTGAAGAGGTTAAAATAGGTACCACCTCTGTCACAATTAACCTCGAGGTCTGGGTCAGGCCGGGAATTGAATATCCAAAAGGGGCGTTCTCGGATATCGCAAAGAGATATGGAGACACTATCCCTTTGTGAGTCAATTAAATTATAGGGCTGTTAAGGATGAAAAAGCGCCACTTCGTATCAATTTTGTTTGAATTGCAGATAAGACTAATTGCATTGTTTGGTTTTTTATGTTAGCAAAATAGTGTTATTTAAATCTTTAACGATCACAGCACTGTTACTTGAAAAGCACATCTGGCCTACTTGAGGAAATTAAGTTTTATTCCGGAAACAAACAAAAAGGAGGAGAACAGAGAAGTTAAAAATCCAGGGCGAAGTTTATTTCTTATCAGATACTTAAAAGGAGCCTACTTATGAGTGGAGACAACAAAGTTATTGAAACCTCTGAAGCGGAAATCGCGGTACACTGGCAGGAAGAAGAATATTTTCACCCCTCAGCGGCATTTGTGGGACAGGCCAATCTCACCGACGAATCAATCTATGAGCGTTTCAGCCTTGATAAGTTTCCTGACTGCTATACAGAATTTGCAGAACTTCTCACCTGGTACAAATACTGGGATGAGGTCCTCGATACAAGTGATGCGCCTTGTTATAAGTGGTTTAAAGGCGGAAAGCTCAATGCCAGCTACAACTGCATAGACCGTCATTTAAAAGATAACAAGAACAAGACAGCCATCCACTTCGTCCCGGAATTAGAAGAGGAACGAGTCCAGCATATCACCTATCAGGAACTGTATGTCCGGGTAAACGAGTTTGCAGCCCTGCTTAGAGAAACAGCCGGGCTGAAAAGAGGCGACCGGGTGACAATCCATATGCCGATGTCTGCAGAGCTTCCCATTACCATGCTTGCCTGTGCACGAATTGGGGTTATCCATTCAGTGGTATTCGGCGGCTTCTCCGCCAGTGCCTGTGCTGATCGCGTCATCGACTCAAACAGCCGGGTTCTCATCACGATGGATTCCTATTACAGGGGCGGTAAACTGCTGAACCACAAAGGTGTTGATGATGAAGCCTGTATGCTTGCAGAGGAAGGCGGTCAGAAAGTTGACATGCTTCTGGTCTGGCAGCGCTACCCTGGAAAATTGTCATCCGACTCCCCGATAGTTCCGGACCGCGATGTCGTTGTCAATGAAGAACTGAAAAATTACTATGGTGCCAGAATCGAACCGGAACAGATGCTCTCCGAAGATCCTCTTTTCCTGATGTACACCAGTGGTACGACCGGTAAACCAAAAGGATGCCAGCATGGAACCGGTGGCTACCTCTCCTATGTTACAGCCATGTCGAAATATATCCAGGATATCCACCCTGAAGATGTATATTGGTGTATGGCAGACATTGGCTGGATTACAGGCCATTCCTTTATCGTTTACGGGCCTCTCGCTCTCTGTGCTTCTTCGGTTATCTTCGAAGGTGTGCCGACCTATCCAGATGCAGGACGTTCCTGGAGAATCGCCCAGGAACTCGATGTAAATATTTTCCATACGGCACCAACTGCGATTCGTGCCCTGAGAAAAATCGGCCCGGATGAACCGGCAAAATACCAATACAACTTTAAACATATGACCACGGTCGGTGAACCGATTGAACCGGCAGTGTGGCGATGGTACGAAAAAGAAGTAGGTAAAGGAAAAGCCGCCATCGTCGATACCTACTGGCAGACAGAAACCGGTGGTTTTCTCTGCAGTACAGTTCCGGGAATACAGGCCATGAAACCCGGCAGTGCAGGCCCCGGTGTTCCGGGAATCCACCCCATCATTTATGACGAGGAAGGCAAGGTCATTCCACCTGGAGCCGGTAAAGCAGGTAATATCTGCATCCAGAACCCGTGGCCCGGCTGTTTCATGACCATCTGGGGCGATCGCGACAGATTTGTCGATACCTATTTCGCCATGTATAATACTAAGCCGGAAAGTAAAGACTGGAGAGACTGGCCATACCTGACTGGTGATGCCGCAGTGGAAGCTGCAGACGGATACTTTCGTATTCTGGGCAGGATTGATGATGTTATCAATGTGTCCGGCCATCGCCTCGGAACCAAAGAGATCGAATCAGCTGCGCTGACCGTACCGGAAGTCGCGGAAGCGGCAGTTGTTCCTGTCAACCACGAAATCAAAGGTAAGGAGCCGGAACTGTATGTAGCACTCAAACCAGGTATTGAGGCATCTCCTGAAATTCAGCAGAAAATTGCTGATGCCATCGTCTTCCAGATCGGCAAGATCGCGAAATGCAAAAATGTCTGGCTTGTCCCTGACATGCCGAAGACTCGCTCGGGTAAAATCATGAGAAGAGTTTTAGGTGCTATCTCCAATAAAGGCGATGTCGGAAATGTCATGACACTCGCCAATCCGGAGATCGTTGAGGAAATTCAGAAGATGGTTTCCTGATCGGCGATCTCCAGGAGACCGTCCGAGAATAAGCCTTTTTGTTCAAAGTCAAGGCATTTTCAAAAAAATTCTCACAGTCATTTTTCTGATATTATGAGCATTATTTTTTGCAAATGACGAAGAGTTTGGGCAGATAAGCGGGGTACGAGACTTCGAAAGGGCATTCTCGGACAACCTCCTAGAAGAGCATACCACCATAACATGCGATCTCCGGAATATAGCGGAGACCGCATGTTGTCATTTTAGATCTACGAACTAGCTTGCAAAGTACATTTAACCTACTGAAAATATAACAATAAAAGCCAGGGATATCTTCAACAACAAATTACTAACCCGCATTTCTCATCA
>CAXMTO010000055.1:0-7646 GCA_964196355.1 uncultured Myxococcota bacterium | reverse complement strand
ACCTGCCTTTCAGCCTTTCCGGACGTCAGAAAATCAAAATCACAGCCACTGTTGGCCTGGGTCACATGGTCGTGAAACATGCGCAGATAGCCGCGCATCCCCGCAGTGTCAGTCACAGGGGCGATTTCAGGCCGACGGCGTTCAAGTTCTTCCTCGGGCACGTCCAGGGTGAGTAGTCGTTCTGGAGCATTCAAGGTGATCATATCACCATTACGAACCAGAGACAGTGGACCGCCAACGGCGGCTTCAGGGCTTGCATGCAAAATGATTGTGCCGAATGCGGTACCGCTCATCCTCGCATCTGAAATTCGCACCATGTCTTTGATACCCCGCTGGGCCAGTTTGCGCGGGATAGGGATATAGCCAGCTTCGGGCATTCCCGGTGCACCTCGCGGACCTGCATTGCGCATGACGAGAACATCGTCGGAGGTAACATCGAGATCAGGATCGTCGATACGGTTGGACAGGTCCTCGATTGATTCAAAGACAACAGCCCGACCAGTGTGAACCAGCAACTCTTCTGTGCTTGCGGACTGCTTGATTATGGCGCCGTCTCCTGCCAGGTTGCCGCCAAGAATGGCGATCGAACCACCGCTGTGAATGGGGTTGTCAAAAGGCCGGACGACGTCTTGCTTGAAAGGTGCAGGCATCTCTTCAATTTCTTCCCCCAGAGTGCGCCCTGTAACAGTCATGCAGTCCAGATTGAGCAGCGGTTTGAGCTCGCGAAATATCGGAGCCATGCCGCCTGCCTTGTGCAGGTCGTCCATATAGTACTGCCCAGAGGGTTTAAGGTCTATCAACACCGGTGTTTCGCGACCCATGGCGTCGAAGGCCTGATAGTCGATTTCAATACCCAGACGACCTGCTATTGCTGCCAGATGGACGATGCCGTTGGTCGAGCCGCCAATGGCGAGGAGGATACGTAAGCCATTGGCCAGGGCCTCCGGCGTCATAATTTTATCCGGAGTCAGACCCTCTGCGGCCAATGCGACAGCGCGGCCGCCGGCAGTCTCAGCGTGGCGCAGACGATCCGACATGACGGCAGGAATTGTCGCGCCGCCGGGCAGCATCATACCCAGGGCCTCGGTCATGCAGGCAATGGTGCTTGCGGTACCCATAACACCGCAGGTACCGGCGCTTGGTACCAGGTTGTTGGTAATTTCCTCCACCTCGTCCTGATCAATTTCGCCTGCCCGATATTGAGCCCAAAACCGCCTGCAATCGGTGCAGGCGCCAACGCGTTCTCCCCTGTGAGTACCTGAGAGCATCGGACCGGTAACTACTGAAATTGCAGGGAGATTTACACTGGCAGCCGCCATGAGTTGCGCGGGGACAGTTTTGTCACAGCCGCCAACCAGGATCACCGCATCCATTGGCTGGGCCCGCATCATCTCTTCGGTATCCATGGACATCAGGTTGCGCAGGAACATGCTGGTGGGATAAGCGAAAGACTCATGAAGTGAGATAGTCGGAAACTCAATAGGCAGTCCGCCGGCCAGCATAACACCGCGTTTTACCGCCGCGATGATGTCAGGAACATTGGCATGGCATGGGTTATAACCGCTAAAGGTGTTTGCAATACCTATAACAGACCTGCCCAGGGAATCCTCGGTATAGCCCATGGCCTTGATAAAAGCTTTTCGAAGATAAAGAGAAAAACCAGAATCTCCATAGCTGGTGAGGTTGCGCCCCATACCTTTTTTTTCATGGCTCATACAAGTGCCTCCAGGTCGTTATTGTAACTACGTAACACCCCACAAGGGGGTATAAGTACCTTGAAGGAGTTTCTAACATTATGATTTCAAAAATGAATATTTATTTTCTGTCATAAAAAACAAGAAATTTAAGAGTAAGGTACTAAATACTATCTGTGTGCCGCGGTTAATAATGTGGGCCAGGTTTGAGCCTGCATCATCTATTCAATACAGGTTTTTATCCTGCCACAACAGTCATGCATTTTCAAGTGATTATGGCAGACGATCTACGATTTCTTGAATCAAACCTTATCTCTATGATGTTCAAAAGAAGTAGTGTTACTATGTGTTAAATGGTACCTTTGTAGATGAAAATCAGGAGTTGCCTGTCGGGAATGTATCGCAAAAAAAAACTGTACGTCTCAAACGTGGGGAGTTTTACAATGAAAATAACTGATATAAAAAGTCATGTATTGCAATATCCATTAGAAGAGGAACTCGGTTACTCTCAGCAATATTATACTCTGCGAACAGCACATATAGTTGAAGTGAGCACAGATGAGGGCATCACCGGCTGGGGTGAATGTTTTGGTGGCGGAAATGTCGCCTTTGCCAACAAGACAATCGTCGAGAAGGTCCTCAAACCGATGATTACCGGGGCAGATCCACTTGATCGTGAGGTTATCTGGCATAATGTTTACAACTTACTGCGTGATCATGGCCAGAAAGGTATGCCGATTCAGTCTCTTTCAGGCGTTGATATAGCCTTATGGGACATTGCAGGAAAGGCTATGGGGCTACCGGTTTATCAACTGCTCGGAGGCGCCTTCAGAAAAACCATTCCAGTTTATGGCTATGGCATGATGCTTCAGCGGGTACCTGATCTTATTGACAGGTTCCGAGAGGAGAGTGCTGCTATTGTTGATCATGGATTTTTGGCTGTCAAAATGAAGATCGGCTTAGGCCCGGAAAAAGATATTAAATTGGTAGAAACTGTCAGGCAGTCAATCGGGCCTGATATTAAATTGATGGTAGATGCCAACCATGCATATACTGCGCGGGAGGCCATACCACTTGGAAGAGAACTGGAACAGCTCGGTGTATACTGGTTTGAAGAGCCGGTAACGTCAGAAGATCATCAGGGATATAGAGATCTCTGCCAGGCCCTTGATATGAATATTGCCGGAGGGGAGGGTGAGTTCACTCGCTGGGGGTTCAGGGATTTAATTGAGCGCAGGTGCGTGGATGTTCTGCAGCCGGAAGTGTGTGGACTTGGTGGCATTACTGAATACCAGAAAGTTCTTGCCCTGGCACATTCCCATTTTGTCCCGGTGGTAAACCATGTGTGGGGTTCTGCTGTCGCAGTTGCAACAAATCTCCATCTTCTCGCTGCTCTTCCAGACCTTCCAGGGGGGGCACATCCGGCTCAGCCGATGCTGGAGTATGACACCACTCCAAATAAATTTCGCGAAGAACTTTTGTCAACGTCTCTCGGTGTTCTGGAACAGGTCAAAAAGAATGGTGGATTTGTCGCTCTACCTCAAGGGCCAGGGCTTGGTATTGAAGTTGATCGGGATTTTGTCAAACACTATTCATGTTCAGCATAGGCGTTCAAGGATATGCGCTTGATATTAAATGCTTGTGGCATACCATCCTGATGGCCAAAAAAAATTAATTAGTACCTTACTCCAGAAACCCTGTTATAAAAAACAACAGATAAGCGTAGACTTCCAGAAACTTAAACCACAGAGGACACAGAGAGCACAGAGAAAAACATTCTATCTCTGTTCCCTCTGTGGTGGGAGAATATATGACGCCAGGGGCAGTTAGCAACCGATCAAAATCCATAGAGCTCAGCTGGGTTGTCAGCAAGAATTCTGTTGCGGACACTTTCGTCATCTACCCAGCTGAGAAGCAGGTCCAGTAAATCGGTTTCATCCGGCGGATTCTTTTGACCGGGATGCGGCCAGTTACTGGCCCACAGCATGCGATCAGGGGCGGCACTGACGAGTGCACGTGCCTCAGGGGTCACATCAGCCCACTCAGGAGGACCCGATTCTGAGGATTCGTAGGGTGCAGAAAGCTTGACCCAGCATCGGCCGGTTTCAAGAAACTGCAGCAGTACTTTAAATGCCTGATGGTCGACTGGTACAGGGCCCATGAAACGACCAACATGATCAACAACCAGGTCGCAGGGGAGCCGTTTGAGCATCGCCTCACGCTCTGGAAACTCCCTGCCATTCATCTGGAGCTGCACATGCCAGCCAAAATTATGTACGCGTGCAGCCATCTCCTCGAGAATATCCCATGGGACGGCTCCTCCGGGAAGCATATGAAATCGTACGCCCCGTACTCCCAGTGCTGTTAATCGGGCCAGCTCTTCCTCGCTGGTCGAAGTATCTGCCACCATAACTCCCCGCGCATTTTCTCCGAAAGATTTCATTGCCTCCAGCTGACAGGAGTTATCTGTGCCGTATGTGGTTGGCTGTACGACTACGACCCGTTCTAAATGCAGCCGATCCTGAATTGATTTGTAGTCTTCAACCCACGAATCAGGCGGAGTCATCAGGGCAGTGGGGGCAGACGGAAATATGCCATTATAGAAATGCATATGTGTATCGCAAGTCCCCTTGGGAGTAGAGACTCTGGGCTTTTTCACATTTTCTGGATCAGTCATTTTCTTCCTCATCGTTTGCTGAAAACGAGTGCATCTGGTCTTTCCAACCGGCGTACAGTTCAACCAGTCTATCTTCCATGGCATCTTTAACAGGGTCTACTTGAATTGATTCTTCTTCAAACCAGTTCACAATCATTTTTATGCCATCATGCAGTGATATGTCACATCTGAAATCAGGGACGACACTTCGAATCTTTGAATTATCAAACAGGCCGGGAAAGGTTTTTTCAAGAAAGAGATGGCTGAAAAGATCAGGGTCAGCGGCACAGAGCAATTCTGATGATATGTGCACGATATGCGGTTCAACACCGACAATTTTGCCGAATTCCAGGTACAGGTCTTCCCATCGACACCTTTCCTCGCTGCATGCATGATAGGCCTGGCCATGAGTCTGCGGATTGCCCAGCACGCCAACGAAGGCTTTAGCAAGATCAGAGGCGAAAGTGAAACTCCATGGTGTGCTGCCGTCTCCAAACATCACTAAAGGCTTTTTCTTTCTGATCCGATCGACAATCCCGTAATTTTGTCTCAAAACACCAATGTTGGCAGCACCTGGACCGTAGGTGAGCGATGGCCGAATGATGGTAACAGGGAGTTGGTGTTTCCGATTTTCCTCTATGAGATATCTTTCCACCTGTGCCTTATCAAAAGCATAAACAAAGGATGGATCATCGTATAGAGACTCAGCCGATTCCACTGTCGGAATACTGTGGTACGGTCTCTTATATGCGGCTACGCTTGAACAGATGACGATTTGATCTGTGTTGTTCTTGAACGCAGCAACCGTTGAGCGTGCATCGGCCTCATTGAAGCAAATCATGTCAATAACAGCATCAAAAGATTCTTTTTGCATCCGGGTTTCGAAAGCTGCCCGATCAGTGCGGTCGCCGGTGATTTGTCTGACAGATCCGTTGGATGAAAGCGGCCGGTTTCCCCTGTTGAAAACCGTAACAGAGTGTTCTTTTTCTAATAGCAGGCTTACTATTGCACGGCTGATGACACCAGTTCCACCTAAAACAAGTATATTCATGTTTTCTCTCCCTGGTCTTTAATTCCAGGCCGGTTTATCGTGTCAACCAGCCGCCATCAACGGCCAGCGTGGTCCCTGTAATATAGCTGCCGGCTTCACTGGCTAGAAGCAGGACCGGGCCAACAAGCTCATGGGGCTTCCCCCAACGTCCTAGAACGCCCATGCCGTCAAAATATTCCCGCAGTTCCCCTTGCACAAGCCGGTCTGTCAGAGGGGTGGAAAAAGGGCCTGGAGCAATGGCGTTGACGTTAATATTCCAGGGACCCAGCTCCTGGGCCATGGTCTGCGTGATGCCAATCAGTCCGGCCTTGGTTGCAGAATATGTCCCTCTTGCCTCCTTGGTGCAGAGTCCGAAAATGGAACTGATGTTAACAATCCGTCCCCATTTCCGCTGTTTCATCTGTCCGGTTAACTGACGAACCAGAACCATGGGTGCCGTCAGGTTGAGTTCAAGAAGCTGATCCCAGTCATCATCTTTGATTTCTTCAACTAAATCAGGAAAATTTGCACCTGCATTATTGATAACAATGTCCACCCGGCCCATGGTTTCAAGTGATTTTTGGGCAAGCATGGTCGTTTCTTCACGCTTTGACAGATCAGCCACAAAAGCCTGTCCTTTCCGGTCTGTTCCCTCAAGGATCTGCTCCATGGCTGTTTCCAGCTCATCACCATTGCGGCTGTTGATCACGATATCGGCACCCGCCATCGCGAGTCCCTTTGCCATGGCCAGTCCCAGTCCTTTACTTCCACCGGTTACGAGAGCAACTTTTCCCGTCAGATCAAACATGTTGTCTTGATTAGTCATAATAATATTTTCAATATATTTGCAGGTTAATCTGAAAGATCAGTTAACAAATTTTGGCATTAACCATCTTGGCAATGCGAGGATAAGATCAGGAAAAAGAATGACGATCAGAAGAACCCCGAGCATAGGTAGCAGGATAATAGCCACGTCTCTTAATGCCTTTCTGAGTTCGACTTCGCCGATAGCACAAGTTATGAGAAGACAAAGGCCGTAGGGCGGTGTAACCAGTCCAAAAGCGAGTGAGATAACACCGATAATAGCAAAGTGAATTGGGTGAAGCCCGGCAAATTCAGCAACCGGCCATAGGACCGTTCCAAGGATAATAATTGCAGGGATAGCGTCAATGAACATTCCTATAAACAGGAATGCACCGGCAACAATTAGACCAGTGCTGATGGGTCCTGCCCCAAACTGTTTAAGAAATTCCACCAGGGCCAGCGGGATTTTATAGTATGCCAGCAGCCACCCAAATGCAGATGCTGTGCCAATGCAAAATAATGAGATGGCGGCAAAACGGGCAGATTCATAAAGTATTTTGGGGATTTCTCTGATCTTGATTGTGTGGTAAACCCCTACTCCAAGCAACAGTGAGTACATAACTGCGACAGCGGAAGCTTCAGTCGGTGTAAAAAAACCTGCGACAATACCACCGACAATGATCATAGGCGTCATCATTGGCAGTGTTGCCTGGGCAATGGCTACTACGGCACCTTTAAATGTTGACCGGGAGTAGATGGGATAATCATAAATTTTGGCATAGATGTAGACAGTGAGCATTTGAGATAATGCAACGAGCATCCCAGGAATAACGCCTGCAAGAAACAACCCCCCTATGGAGACGGTCATCAGTCCTCCCCATACGACCATAAGAATACTGGGGGGAATGATAACACCCATTACTGAAGAGCAGGCGGTAACTGCTACCGAGAAACTGGGTGCAAACCCCTGTTTTTTCATCTGTGGAATCAGTAAGGAACCGATTCCCGCAGCATCTGCTGTTGAGGATCCTGAAATTCCTGCAAAAAGCATACTCACCACAACATTAATGTGGCCGAGTCCACCTGGAAGATGGCCGACAAGTGCCCGTGCCAGTTTGACAAGCCGATCTGTGATTCCAGCCGAATTCATGATGTTGGCTGCCATGAGAAAAAAAGGAACCGCAAGAAGGATAAAGGCATTGTAGGATTTAAACATCTCATTCATTAAGAGAAATGGTGTGAGACGTTCGTCTATCAGGAATACAGGAACACACGCAAGGCCAAGGGCGAAGGCCACAGGGACTCGTAAAATGACAAGAACTCCAAATACCAAAAAAAGAATTGCTGCTACTTGTCCTGGGGTCATCGAGTATCACTCCGCAACAATTTAATGTTGTCAACAAATTTTTCGATCAGAAAGAGAATCCACGTTATTCCGGCAACGGGCCAGGCGCTGTATATA
>CAXMTO010000054.1:0-6233 GCA_964196355.1 uncultured Myxococcota bacterium | reverse complement strand
GTAGGCATGTGAGTGTCTGGGTAATTAAAAAGAAACCCGTTTTTTGATGGAGACAGGACACGGTCATCTGCAACAATCTATGTCGTTATTCACTTGGATTCAATTCAACGCTTTGCAAGGAGAATGATTATGACAGTTAAGATTTTCATTAAAAGAAATGTTTCACCAGATAATATCCTAGAGCTGACAGTACTCTTAAAAAAACTGCGGGCCCTCACCCTCAGTCAGTCCGGTTATATCTATGGAGAAACCTTAAAGAGAGTTGATGCTGAGAACGAATGTCTGGTAATCAGCACATGGCGATCTCTTGATGACTGGAATACATGGCTTGATGATCGACGAAGAATAAGCATCCAGGACGAAATAGATGCGCTTCTGGGTGAAAAGACAGACTATTCGGTATATGAAGTATAGTCCTTCCCGAAAATACTGGACAACATTCTCTGCCAGTGGTACAGCTGATCTCCATTTTTTTCCCACAGGCGACGGGTTTCTCTCGGTTTTTCTGTTAGATCGAATTTAATAAGAACCATTTGACTTTTCTATTTATGTTATTGGTTTGACCAGTCCCCCTGCGCCATGTACTTTAAGGCGATCTTTTTTTAGTATTCCCTTACATCATCAACCAGCATCAGGACTATGCATAACATTACCAGCCATTTTTTTTTAAAACACAGGTTTTTTTATGTTATTGGTTTGACCAGTCCCCCCACATCGTGTAGAGTGGCGACTTATGTTTTTTATACCATCCCCCATCAACCATAGAATTCGTATTTGAGGCCAGGAAAAAATGATATTTGAAGGTGTTAAACTGATGTTCATTGGCATGACAACTGTCATGCTCTTTCTTGTTCTTATGATCCTCCTGATCCAGCTTGCATCTTACCTGACCAGAGATGCTACTGCCCGTGAGGTTGAGAGCATCAGACTGGAGAGGGAAATCCAGGCTCTGAGAAAGAAAAAGGCGAAAGAGTCAAGCGATGCCGATGAAGATATTGCTGTTATCGCAGCGGCAGTTGCAGCATACGAAACTGAACGTTTCGCACGGGCATAGTGAGCCCGTGGTCATAACCAATTTATTGTTAATAACAATTTGAATTTTTAAAACAAACGCGAGGAGAGAAACGGTGAGTAAAAAAGTTGTTCAATTTATGGATACGTCCTTTCGAGACGGTTTTCAGTCTGTTTTTGGTGCAAGGGTATTAACTGATGATTTTCTCCCCGCTGTAAAAGCTTCAGTAGACGCCGGTATCACAAATTTTGAAGCCGGTGGTGGAGCGAGATTTCAAAGTCTCTTCTTCTATTGTGGAGAATCTGCTTTCGATATGATGGACCGCTTCAGAGCTGAAGTCGGACCGGATATCGCACTGCAGACACTGGCGCGTGGCATAAATGTTGTCGCCTTAAGTCAGGCCCCCCGGGATATCATTGATCTGCACGCCAAAATGTTTAAAAAACATGGCATAACCACCATCCGAAACTTTGACGCACTCAATGATGTCCGTAATCTGGAGTACTCCGGGGAGCGCATAGCTCACCATGGACTGAACCACCAGGTTGTTATAACCATGATGGATCTGCCTCCGGGCTGCACAGGCGCGCACACCGCGGAATTCTACATAGACAGACTGAAACAGATCATTGATGCCGGTATCCCCTTCCACTCAATCTGTTTTAAAGATGCATCGGGTACTGCCAACCCGAGAAAAGTCTATGAGACCTTCAAGGCAGCGAGAAAAATGGTCTCCGAAGATACCATCCTCTGGTTTCATACCCACGATACTGCTGGGCTTGGGATAGCTCAAAACCTTGCTGCCGTCGAAGGTGGCACCACGGGTATTGACCTAGCAAAGATTCCGCTCAGTGGTGGTACCTGTCAGCCGGACATACTATCCATGATCCACGCGTTAAAAGGTACTGATTTCACCCTTGACCTTGACTATCAGAAAATCCTTGTCGCCTCGGAGGCCTTTGAAGAAGCGATGAAAGATTATTTCTTCCCACCTGAGGCCAAGATGGTTTCTCCAACCGTAACACTCTCTCCGATGCCGGGTGGCGCACTCACCGCAAACACCATGATGATGAGAGATACCGGAACTCTGCATCTCTATGCAGATGTTATCAAGGAGATGGCAGAGGTCGTTCGTCTCGGTGGTTTCGGCACTTCAGTTACTCCTGTTTCCCAGTTCTACTTTCAGCAGGCATACCTCAATGTCACCCAGGGAAGATGGAAAAAAATAAATCCGAGCTACGGTAATATGGTCCTCGGATACTTTGGCCGCACCCCTGTTGCGCCAGATCCGGAAATCGTTAAAATCGCCTCCGAGCAACTTGAAAAACCTGTTTTCACAGATGATCCTCTGGACATCCTTGAACCAGGTATTCCAAAAGCCACTAAAATCCTGGAAGACAA
This sequence comes from uncultured Myxococcota bacterium, assembly GCA_964196355.1. GTDB lineage: Bacteria > Desulfobacterota > Desulfobulbia > Desulfobulbales > Desulfocapsaceae > Desulfomarina. Next base: position 3,820 of record CAXMTO010000054.1, on the reverse strand, counting down.
CAAACTGCCTGTCAACGATGAAAACATCTTTATCATTGCCAGCTGTGAACAAAAAGGTCTTGACTTCCTTCTTGGCAACGCGATCACCAATATACGCAAAATCACTGATGAAAAACCTGAGGCAAAGAAACCCGCTGCGAAGGCTACAGCACCTGCCCCTGCAGCTATCGGGCCGCGTGATTACACTATTACCGTCAATAACCGTCCCTACAACGTTACAGTTTCTGAAGCAGGTGGTGTCCAGGCAGCACCCGCTGCCGCCGCGCCCGCTGCTGCACCTGCTGCAGTTGAAGGAACCGAAGTTGAGGCTCCAACGCCTGGCAACGTAGTGAAAATTCTTGTTGAAGTTGGTGATACTGTTGAAACAGACGCCCCTCTGGTAGTTCTCGAGGCCATGAAGATGGAGTCCGAGGTGAAGTCACCATCTGCGGGCAAGGTTTTGGCAGTTCATATCTCTGCCGGTGATACTGTTCAAGCCTCTGACCCTCTTTTTACCATCGGCTGACAGATATTGTATCGTTTCAGGTTCCTGGCGGTAACAACTTCCGGGAACCTTTTCCTTTTCACTCTTACCGTGAAAGTACTATGAAAATACGAGTTTTCATGCTCTTCTTGCTGGGTTTACTTGCTGTAAACATTTCTGCGGTGTGCGCAGAAGATGGAACAGTTCAAATCATCTCACCAGCAGATGCAAAAATTGTACGAATAGATATACAGCCGGGCAATTTCGTTTTCAGTGGTGATAAAATTGCTACTCTGAAAAAAGATGACGGCACCGTTATCGTCTTAAAGGCAGGCTCAGCCGGAAAAATAGGCAGCGTCGAAATTAAAGCCTACCAGAAAGTCCATAAAAATGACGTCATTGGTACCATTGCAACCTCTGCCATTGTCGTAGACATGCCAACCTCTGAGGCAAGCAAAAAATTGCCTTCCGTTGCGCAACTTGGTAAAAATCTTTTCAAAACCACTGGAATATATGGTGTCATCGACGGTCAGTTGAATAAGGACTGGACTGTTGGTATCGGCCGTGTACTGATGATTCTTGTCGGCTTAACGCTTATTTTTCTTGGCATTTTTAAGCAATTCGAGCCGCTCCTGCTCATTCCTATCGGTTATGGTGCTATACTTGCCAATATACCTATGGCAGGTATCGCGGAACCCGGTGGTATTCTCTATTATATCTATGACGTAGGTATAATGACAGGTGTTTTCCCCTTGATTATCTTCATGGGTGTAGGCGCCTTGACCGACTTTGGTCCAATGATTGCCAATCCGAAGACCATCCTGCTGGGAGGAGCCGCACAGATTGGTATTTTTACCACCTTACTGGGAGCTCTTTTTCTGTCTGATTTGATTCCCGGCATCAATTTCTCTCTCCGCGATGCAGCATCGATAGGAATTATAGGCGGAGCTGATGGCCCCACAGCTATATTTTTATCGAGTCAGCTCTCGCCCCGTCTTCTGGGGTCAATTGCCATAGCCGCATATTCCTACATGGCCCTTGTCCCACTGATTCAGCCTCCTATCATGAAATGGCTGACTACTGAAGAAGAAAGAAATATCAAGATGGTACAGCTCAGGCATGTGTCAAAACTGGAAAAGATCCTTTTACCTCTTCTGGTTCTCGGCTTATGCACCCTCCTGCTGCCATCCGCATCGCCGCTTATCGGTATGTTTATGCTGGGTAATCTTGCCAAAGAATGCGGAGTTGTCGACCGATTGTCAGATACTATCAAAAACTCTCTGATGTATACTGTTACAATTTTTCTCGGCCTGGGGGTCGGCAGTAAGCTCTCTGCCGATAAATTCCTCAATCTGGAGACCCTCGGTATTCTTGCACTTGGTATGGTGGCTTTTTGTATCGGCACTGCGGCCGGTGTCCTTATCGCCAAGCTGATGAATAAGATGTCGAAGACTCCAGTCAATCCGCTAATCGGCGCAGCCGGTGTATCTGCCGTTCCGATGGCTGCCAGGGTCGTCAATAAAGTTGGTCTGGAAGCCAATCCGCAAAACCATCTTATCATGCACGCAATGGGTGCCAATGTATCCGGCGTTATCGGCTCAGCTGTTGCAGCGGGTGTACTGCTCGCACTGCTGTAACGTTGATCAACAACCTGTCTTACAAGAAAAAAAGCTGATTGCCGGTACCGGTAATCAGCTTTTTTGTTCCGTTATCCCTTCCTGCCGTTCCTCACCCTTTCCCCCTGCACCCGCTTTAACTCGCACTCCGGGAAAATTTTCTTCAGATCAACCACAGAGATCCGTATAACAACCATCGGTAAGTTCGATCAGGTCTTCACTGCGGAGTTCCATGTCCAGTCCACGTCGCCCCGCACTGACATAAATGGTGGGAAAGTTGGCTGCGGAGGAATCTATAAAGGTTGGGAGCTTCTTCTTTTGTCCCAGAGGGCTGACTCCCCCCAAGACATAACCGGTCGCCTTAACTACCAGCATTTTATCCGCCATGACTGCTTTTTTCGCCTTGGCTGCTCTTGCAATCTGTTTCATGTTGAGCATGGAGGTCACAGGAATAATGCCAACAACAAGCCTTTGGCCGTCGAGCTGGACAACCAGGGTTTTGAAGACTCTTTCTTCAGGCAGACCAAGCTTTTCTGCAGCTTCCCTGCCATAAGAATCGCAGGAAGAAGAATGTTGATACTCATGGACCGAATAGACTATTTTGGCCTTTTTGGCTTGATTAATTGCTGGAGTCATTGCAGGGGATATGATTTTTTGAGGAATGGATTGATTCTGTCTACTATATGCAATACCTTGTCTCACTATTGCATCCATTCTAAACCATCACAGGGGGGAAAATGAACGAAAAACTTTTTCGCAATCAATTTAATTTTACTATCGCAGTTGTCCTCAGCGTGTTCTTGTTCAGTGGTTGTTCCAAAACCTATTATGGAGCTATGGAAAAAGCCGGGATCCATAAACGCGATATTATGGTGGACAGGGTTGAGGATGCCAGGGATGTTCAGGGTGAGGCCCAGGAGCAGTTCAAATCAGCACTCGAACAATTTGACGCTATAGTCAAACTAAAAGAAACTGATCTGAAAAAAGCGTATGATAAGCTCAATAACGAATATGAAGAGAGCAGGGAAATAGCCGAGAAGGTCTCGGGAAGAATCGAAAAGGTCGAGTCTGTAGCTGATGCCCTTTTTGATGAATGGGAAGAGGAGCTTGGACTGTATGACAATAAAGAGCTTCAAAAAACCAGCAAAGACCAACTGAAAAAGACCCGCTCGCGATATAAGGAAATGCTAGGGAGTATGCATCAGGCAGAGGCAAGCATGGAACCGGTTCTCAAAATTTTCAAGGATAACGTTCTTTTTCTCAAACATAATTTGAATGCCCAGGCGATTGGTTCACTGCAGGACGAGTTTGCCAATCTGAAAGGAGAGATTGATGTGCTGATCCGCAAAATGAATACTGCAATTGAATCTTCCAATAAATTTATCGCGGATATCAGATAACACGAAGCTAGCCCGGATTTCTCACCTACAAAGTTTTTCGCAGCTCAAGGTGCCGGGCATTTGCTGTAGTAAGCTACAGCAAATGCTCGGCAGAGAAGGGTCCTTAGCCTGCAGCTGTTGGAGAGTAAGGTCAAATTGTCGAAAAAATATTTTTCATTTTCAGACTCCGCCATGAGTCAGGAAGAGTATAATCTCCCTTTTAACGAGAATGCTCAGTTTATAGTGAAGTTTCTTCACCGTGGTCTCGAACGTGGAGGGTCGATAGCCGGATTTCTTCGGCAGTTTCCCGGTTGTGTGCCTCTTTGGAAAAACTGTCGCTTTGAATTTGATGTTGACTGCAG
>CAXMTO010000053.1:0-25915 GCA_964196355.1 uncultured Myxococcota bacterium | reverse complement strand
GCTTGGGAAGCTAACACTCTACCACTGAGTTAATCCCGCTTGATTTTTTCCAACATAAACGCCCTCCTGAACTTTGTCAAAACCTTTTCTCCATTGTTAATCTCACATTGTATTGGTGATCAGGAACACCTTCAAATATTTCCTGATCCGGTTATATCACTTTACAGGAGTTGCTCTGGTATTATAATGCGGTTTAGAAATTTCGAAAACAATATGGATAAGATGAGTATCATGTTCACCTTGTGACTGAGCTATTATTTTATTATTAAACTGATCTGGAGTTTATGTGAAAAGCACTGCATGAAAATACTACAAAAAATTGGCCAGAAACTAGCCCGCTATCTCTCAAAACCGCGAAAGAAAGCAACACAGGTTGCGACCAGCAGCGCCGAAAAACTTGCACAGAGCCTTCGTCCAGGTGACGTCTTGCTGGTGGAGGGGAATAGCAGGGTCAGCACAGCAATAAAATACCTTACTCAATCCAGTTGGTCACATGCCGCTCTATTTGTCGGAGATGTCCTGCCATCTGTCGGAAATGACGATGAGCAACCGTTACTTGTGGAGGCTGATATAAATGAGGGAGTTCGCAGTGTCGGATTGTCTTTATATACTCCCTTTCATACCCGCATCTGCAGACCGATAGGATTAGACAAAGAGGAGATTGACAAAGTTATCGAATACGTCGTTGGAAGAGTTGGACACACCTATGATCTGCGAAATATTATCGACCTTGCCAGATATCTCTTTCCAATGACTCTGATCCCGGCACGCTTCAGAAGGCGTCTGCTTTCTCTCGGTAGTACGGACGCAACTCAGGCAATCTGCTCTTCTCTAATTGCCCAGGCCTTTCAATCAATCAAATATCCGATCCTGCCGGAAATTGTTGTACAAGAGTCGAACGACCCCTTTTGCGTAAGTTGTTATAAGGAAATGCTCCATATTCGGCATCACAGTCTGTTCACACCAAGAGATTTTGATGTTTCCCCATATTTTCGGATCATAAAACCCACTCTTGAACATGGGTTTGATCCTCACACTCTCTCATGGAGCGAACACCCATCGGCCCAACCGGACACCGAGGTCCCGGAAGACTCAGAAAAGTCTTTGTCGTAAAAAAAATCTAGAGTTGATATTCTGAGGGTTTGCTTGAACCGATCTCAGTCACCCTTCGCCCTCGCTTGAGCAGCAAGGAGTTTGACCAGCCGATTTTCTTCCTCAACATCAATGCCAAGAAACCGGGCAGCAAAACCGTCACCATCAAGACGTGCACATACGGCCTGTATCTCGAGAGGATCATCCCGATTCTGGATAGAAAAGCTTATCAGTATTTTCTCACCAATTTCTACGGGGACACTTGCTCCCTGTACGAAGCATCCACTCGTCGAGATATCTACCAGTAAAGCCTCTCCATCTTTGTACGCTGTCTTATAACTGACCAGGAGCTTGTCCTTGAAATGAAAGCGCAAAGAGCTTCTTTTGGACCCTGCTTTAGCCGCTGATTCTCCCATGTACTTGCCATACCCCCAATCGGCATTGACTGGGGACTGCCTCCATCAGTTAGAACCGTTAACCACCTGATTCATTTTTGGATCCCCCGGACGAGGAGAAAATTGTCCGAGGTCAAACTAACCCGAATTTCTCATGAACATTGTGTCAATTTTCTGAATCTGTTTTCATTGTAACAGCTTGCCACCCCTTCGATTTGACGAAAATTTTCACACAATGTTCACCAAAGGCCAGCAGATATGATCACATCTTCCGCGTCGCTACCCCTGCAAACATAGACTACTATAGTTCACTGGGGGGCTTCTTGAATATGTAATCATCTTTGCTGGTGAGAAATCCGGGCTAACCCTATTTACAATAGTTTTATTTTACCTACACAAACGATAAAATCAAGGAACTCTGTTAACTACCCTCTTGAAAATTATTAGTACCTTCCTAAATCTTACCCAAATTCAGTTAAGAATCCTCAGCAGTTTCTCACTATTCAGGCTCATCATGACAGAGGTCACAACTCTGAGAAATAGTTTTGCCAAATTCTGTCGTGTGCTCTTCATCATGACAGCGAAAACATCCATAACCGTCATCTTCAAAACGGTGTCCGATGTGCTCCTTGTAGGTTCCCCAGGTAACCTTCATTGCCGGCCAGACATTGGCCAGATAACTGTCGAGCAGGTATCCCCCGGAAGAAATAATGAACCTTTCGTTCTCAGCTACAAAATCAACCCCATTCCTCTCCGCCTGCAGATTAAGTAAAGTCTCTACTATCTGTTCCTGCGCATCATTTCGTGATGTATACTCTTTTTGCAAAACAGTGAGACTATCCTCCCTCATACCCGGGATTTGAGGATTAAGTTTTTCGCTGTAAAGGCCAAAATCAACTTTTTGCTCGAGCTCATCATACACATGGGTTGGTCGATTGTGGCAGTCAACACAATCCATTGTACGCCACCGACCTTCACCCTCACCGGCAGCCTCTCCATTGTCGATTGAGTATTCTTCAGTAACTCCTGAAGGTTTGGTAACTTTGATCCTCCCAATCGACGTCCTCGTCTCATCCAGTGACTCGTACTCTACCCTCACATCATTGCTTACATGCCAGTGAATACCTTCGAAAGTGTTAGTCAGGGGGTTCCGTCCACCTATATGCAGAGCTATATCCTGGATTTCCGGGTTTTCCTGATCGTCATTTGAGTAGCTGACAAATTGTTTAACCTTTTTCCCATGAAATTTTTCCGGCCAGTGGCACTGTTCACAAGTGTCCTGAGCCGGACGCAGATGTTCAACCGGTGCGGGAATCGGTCTGCTGTAGCTGCCGTCAATAGCAGCTTTAACCTGACGAAGACCTGAAAGTTTTGCTTTTACATACCATTGGGCGCCTGACCCTATATGACAAGAGACACAGCCGACCTTGGCATGAGAAGAGCGCTGATAGGCAGTATATTCAGGAGCCATTACTGTGTGACATACAGCTCCACAAAAGAAATCTGACTCGGTAAAGTGGTAGGCTTCGTAGATAACAAGAGAAAAAACAGCCAGATTGACAATGGAGAGGACAAGAAACAGCGCAACTCCCTTACGATGTCTGGACTTCGCAAAATCAACAATCACGGTCCCTGAAGCCAAACTGTCCTTAAACCATTTTTTACGCCGCATAAGGTATGCAACCGGGATCAGAATCAGGCCAAAAATCATCCCCGAAGGAAAGACCAGAAAAGTGACAATCGCCGCATACTGGTTTTCAACCAATCCTGTGACATGGCCAAAAAGGCCAATTACAGTCAGAGTGAAACACATGGTGGTAATGCCAATCCCAAATAAGCCAATCGGTGTTTTAGCAGAAAGCCCTATCTGTTCCTGCCAGGTAACACCATTATCATCAGCAGTTCCACCTTGCGGTTCCGATAAATCCGATTTCCTGTCAGACATACATCAACCTCCTGTTTGATTTTCTACCACTGTTTAGCGATGCCAATATCGCGGTCTGTATTATTAACAACACTCTCTGGGCTTCCCGGAGATGCATGAAAAATCACCGGACCTGTAAAACGGCTGTAGATGATTTATAATTCCGTATTCGAGAAAGCCCAAATATACACCACTTTGTATTATAAAAAAAGATAGAAAGGATGATATTTCAACAAATTATAATTCCTCTTAAAACACGCCACCCTGAAGAAAAACCAGTGGGAGACAGCTCCACGGCAGCTCGGTTCTCTCAAATCAGCGAGGTGGGTAATGATTACTTGACAAAAGACCCTTTATCCATAATTTTATCTGTAATTGCACTGAAAATTTACATCCTTTATCTAATTTTTATTAAATGAGATTTTTTACCCAATACACATTCTCGGTACTGGCGCTGACATTTTACGGTGGCCAGGTCTGACCGTATCTCGCCTTGCTATCCCCCGTGACTCTGGGGATCATCATAGCCTCATTTTTTACGGTAGTATTAGCCCTGTTCCGGCCTCTCCTCTATAGATATTTTGTCAGGAGGGCAGCCAAAGAACTTCAACCAAGGAATGCTTTTTTCACGGAACTCGGTCTCTGCTTTGTCGCCGGAGCAGCAATATACACCTACAATAAGATCATCTACGGATTCCCTCTATACAGTGCTTTTTCCATGATGATCGGCTGCATAATGGCCGGTTTCTTCATTGGGCTGGATTCAGCACTCAACCAGGAAAGAAAGATAATTTTGCACGCAATGGAGCTGAATCACACTCTCCCCCTTCCTAAAAAACTCTTTTCAATGACCCGTAAGTTTACCTTTATTACGGTGACATTGACTTTTTTTGTTGCGATCTTAATGGCGCTGGTATTTACCAGAGATATTATATGGTTGACTAAGGTGACTCAGGATGAAACATCGATCCAGAGTGCTCAACTTTCAGTGACGTATGAGATCTTTTTTATCATGATCATACTGATGGTTTTGATAATCAACCTGATCTTCGCCTACTCAAAGAACATGCAGCTTCTGTTTAAAAATGAAACAAAGATTCTGGAACAGGTCAGTAGCGGCAACCTCAGCCAGAAGGTCCCGATTGCCACTCAAGATGAATTTGGCGTAATTGCCGGACACACCAATAATATGATAGATGGGCTTCGGCACCGTTTTGAGCTCCTCAGTGAAATAAAACTGGCGGAAGAAGTCCAACAGAACCTCCTCCCCCATAGCAACCCTGATGTCGAAGGGCTGGATATCTCAGGAACCAGTCTCTACTGTGACGAAACGGGTGGTGATTACTACGATTATTTCCATTTGACAGAAAACAGATTTGGGATTGTTGTCGCCGATGTATGCGGACATGGCGTGGGATCAGCCATTCTGATGACATCTGTGCGTGCTTTTCTGCATATGGCGGTATCAACATATCACTCCCCTGCAGAGCTTCTTAACGCAATCAACACATATGTCACCAGAGACTGCTCAAGATCAGGCCTGTTTACTTCTATGTTTTTTCTGGAACTGGACTCCTGCGGGAAATCTTTACGTTGGGTGCGAGCCGGCCACGATCCAGCACTTTATTTCAATTCTACTCAGAAAACATTCAGCCTGCTCGATGGGTCCGGACTAGTCCTTGGGGTTGACCAAAAACATGAATATCAGAATTCATCCAAAGCGGACATAACTACAGACGATATTATTCTAATCGGCACAGATGGTATCTGGGAATCAACAAATAGCATTGGTGAAATGTATGGCCGGAAGCGCCTGGAAGAGATTATCCGCAACAGTGCTTCAGAATCATCAAAGACAATTGAGGAAAATATCATTAACGACGTTGTCTCTTTTCGTAGCGAGCGTCCCCAGGAAGACGACATTACCCTCGTTGTTATCAAAATTACGTAGAATTTGCCAGAACTGACAAACATCAAGTGAATAATTACCTTGAACCCTCCTTCTGCATTTGCTGGTGTGGCGCCCTGGCATTATATGATATATGTGGCGGTCACGGCTACCCGCCTTATCAAAACCGATTTTCACTTATGAACAGTGTAGCCTCCTTCTATTCCCGGATCTCACCAGGAGGCCCCTATGACACTATTTGATTTCACCTTCCTTCCTCTTTCAAACGAAATCCTCTGGTTTCTTCTTCTACTTGCAAATTTCTTTGCAATCCTCGTTGCGTATCGTTTTTTTGGCAAAACCGGCCTCTATATCTGGATACCTATTTCGACAATTCTGTCAAATATTCAGGTGTTAAAGATGGTTGACCTCCTCACCATCGGCGTTACTCTAGGCAACATTACGTATGCATCATCCTTTCTGGTAACTGACATTCTGTCTGAAAATTATGGTAGAAAATCTGCACAAAAGTCTGTCTTTATCGGTTTTTTCTCACTTTCTGCAACGGTTATCATCATGAACCTGGCACTTATGTTCAAGCCTAATGAATTTGATTTCATACAGGAGAGCCTGGCAAATATCTTCTCCCTACTGCCTCGAATAGCATTAGCTTCTCTTTTGGCGTATGCCGTTTCCCAATTACACGATGTTTGGGCCTATAATTTCTGGAAATCACGGCTGCCTGGCATGAAATTCCTCTGGCTCAGAAACAACGCGAGTACAATGGTCAGCCAGTTTGTTGATTCGGTAATTTTTACCTTTATAGCTTTTTGGGGTCTCCTGCCTAAAAGTGAGTTTTTTGAGATTCTGATCACCACATACCTGCTCAAATGGATCGTAGCAATGGTGGATACCCCCTTTCTTTATCTGGCAAAGATGATGTTTATCCATAAAAAGATAAAAGAAGAATAATCAGTAAATTATCCTTCACTCCAGATACTCCAGTGTGTTATGGTTTTTTATCTGGTGTATGCCAGATTATCCTGTTTTCTATGATGGGGTGTAAATAATTACTATTTAATTAAAATTATTATAAATTATCACCAAGACAATTAACCGGATTATATCCGTGAATCAGGGCTGATTAATTTACGGAAGAAATTTCACCTGCAATTTGGCCGTCTCCCCTACTATGGATAAAAACAAAAATGTATCCTGCTGCTGTCAGCCTCAGAAGATAAATCATAACGAATCCTGGGAGCAATTCTTCAATGCCATCCCGGATCCAGTCCTGGTGGTCAGCCCGGATGGGATTATTATCGAGATAAATACAGCAACCCTGCTGGCCGCACAAAAAAATAGAGACGAAATTATAGGCCAGGGCATCTGCAAAATCGTTCATGGCGGCAGGTGGTCGCATATAAAATGCCCCCTGGAAGAGTTCCTCAAAACCTGCCAGCCCAAGGTCGAGGAAACCCGTCTACCCGGACTTTTTGGTGAATTTTCTTTTTCTATTACACCTATACAAGAGGCGGATGGCACAATTGAAAAAATCATGCTGATCGCAAGGGAACTCAACAGAGACGAAATCCAAAAAGTGGATTCCATAAGAACAGCCAAACTTGCCGGCATAGGCGAACTTGCTGCAGGCGTTGCTCATGAAGTTAATAACCCCATAACCGGAATTATCAATTTTGCCCAAATCCTTCTGGATAATTATACATTCGATACTGTTGGCGTAAATATTGTTAATAAAATAATTCAGGAAGGAGATCGAATAGCGTCCATTACGAAAAATCTGCTCTCATTTGCAAGAGAAGACGGCGGTGAGCTGGAACCTGTCGATCCAGTAGAAATTGTCCAGGAGAGCCTTGCCCTTGTAAAACACCGATTGCAAAGGGATGGAATCGAGCTTGTTACAGAATTTCCGGAGAAGAGCTCTGTTATTATAGCTGATTTCAGAAAATTACAACAAGTTGTCTTGAATCTCATCAGCAACAGCCGCTATGCTTTAAACGCAAGATACTCTGGCTTTGACTCCAGAAAAATAATTAAAATATCCTGTTGCGAAAAGATGAATGAAGGCCAACCTGTGTACCAGATAGTTGTAAAGGATTATGGAACCGGGTTGCCCCAGTCTATCCTGGAGCGATTATTTGAACCTTTTTTCAGCACCAAACCCCCAGGTGAGGGGACAGGGTTGGGGCTCAGTATCAGTTACGGTATCATAAAAGAGCATGGGGGCAACTTGCGTGTTAACTCTATCCTGGAAAAATTTACGGAAATGATCATTGAACTGCCAGTGAGGAACAGAAGTTAATGGAAAATTATATATCTTCTGCAAAAATTCTGATTGTAGACGATGAAGAGTCAATCAGACAGACTTTTGAAATATTCCTGACATCCGCAGGCTATCAGTTTGTTCAACCTGTGGCTTCATATGATGAAGCAATGAGAGCCATAGCCAAAACTACATTCGATCTAATTATCTGTGATATTGTACTGATTGGACCCCGTGGAACAGAACTTTTACGTGAAATCAGGGGAGCGGGGGTAAAATGTCCAGTCGTGATGGTCACGGGGTTTCCCCATCTTGAATCTGCTGCAGAATCTGTCAGACACGGAGCCTTTGACTATATTTCCAAGCCGGTCAACAAAGAAACTCTCCTCCGTTTTACCAAACAAGCACTTAAGCATTGGCATCTGGAAAACAAAGCTGCTCGCCTGCAGCGGGAAAATGAAAAATATCGAAGGTATCTGGAAACAATTTTTCGCTCAGTCGGCGATGCGATCATCACTGTTGACACTGACATGCAAATTGTACAGCTCAATGATACTGCGAAACAGTGGTTGGAAGAGAAGAATGCGGGAGCTGTCCCTGACCTCAGTCATCTGCCTGAGGGAATAAATCTTGCCTGCTTAAATGATGCCCGCAAGGTATTGGAGCTGGGAACTGAAGTGAGAAAACATCTCATAGAGTGCCCCACGCCGGATAACAAAGTAAAACTTATCAGCCTGAATGCTTCTCCCTTACGGGGTGAAAATGAGGAATTTCAGGGTGTCGTTATCGTGGCAAGAGATATGACCACTGAAGCACCCAGAAAAAGCCATGAGAACCGTGACCGTTTCCATGGTTATGTCGGCTCCAGCGATGCCATGCAGAAAGTATATAAACTGATTGAGGATATTGGTAAAGTTGATACCGCTGTCCTCATCACCGGTGAGTCAGGAACTGGCAAAGAACTGGCAGCAGAGGCGCTCCACGCGGTAAGTTCGCGCCGCGACAAACCGCTTATAAAAGTAGACTGTGTCTCCGTCGCCGAAAATTTGCTGGAAAGTGAGCTTTTTGGCCACAGAAAAGGGTCCTTTACCGGCGCCGATAGAGACAGAACTGGTAGATTGCTTCAGGCCCATGGCGGGACATTGTTTCTCGATGAAATTGGAGACATCTCTCCCAGAACTCAACTGCTGCTCCTGCGCTTCCTCCAGGAAAAGACATTTACTCCGGTAGGCCATGACAAACCGATTCAGGTGGATGTCCGAGTTATTGCGGCCACCAACGTTGATTTTCAGGAAATGATGACGCAGGGGAAGTTCAGAGAAGATCTCTACTACCGCCTCAGGGTCATTGAGGTCAAACTCCCTCCGCTGAGAGATAGAATTGCGGGTATACCGTTACTTGCAAATCATTTTCTTAAACTCTTCAGCAAGCAGCTTAATAAAAGGATTGCTACAATTTCTGATCAGGCCCTGGACTGTCTGGCCCGTTACCCCTGGCCTGGCAATGTCCGTGAATTAAGACATGTCATGGAAAGAGCCTGTGTCTTCTGTGAATCTCCAGTGCTTCTACTAGAACATCTACCGGAGGAATTACTTAACCCAAACGGACATTCGACCCGCCCAGCATCAGCGTCCCAGCAGTCACCTCCTCAAACGACTTTGACAAAACCATTACCGGTATCTCCTCACTACTCTAGCGAAGATGAGAAAATAATAGACGCGCTCAGGCAGGCAAATGGTAATAAAGCGAAGGCTGCAAAATTATTGGGTATCGCCCGTTCTACACTGTATAGACAAATGCAGCGCTATAATCTTAGCGATTCAGAGTTTTAACTCTCCAACTCCACCCCCTCCGACCGTCCCATTAGTGTAGCGACGGGACACATTAGGGACACTGTCTCCCCAGTGTCCCGGCGACACAATCGCCGCTATCTATCGACCACAGCCGACCATAGATAACCATTAATACTATACATATCAATTAGTTAAAAACCTATCCAGCAAACAATGAAAATTACTCACTATTGTGGCACGCATTATGCTACATCGTAGGTATAAAAGAAAAGACACATAAAACACTTTCTTCAAACACCTAGGAGACATCATGAGCGACACAGCATATACCAAACTGCAAAGTCAGACTGGAGCACAAGACAAGAGTGAAACAACTGTTTCAGCAGAAGTTGATAAAGTTATAATTGGCACTGTAATCGCTTTTACTGGTGTTATCGGTGTCTGGAGTGTTGCCTGTCTCGTAAGTGCAATGTTCCAAGCTGGCGGGCCTTTGCAGCTAATTGGAGGATATTTCAAGGCCTTAGCAGGAATGTAATCGTAAAAAACATAAGAAGAACCCTTTCCATATAAACGAATAGATCAAAAACGAGGAATAGATGGCACAGGATAGCGTATTAAGTAAACAGAAGAGTAAAACCACAGTACAGGAAAACACAAACACTTCTGTTTCTACAGAGGTGGATAAAGTTATTATAGGTACTATTGCCGCTTTTGCCGGTCTGATTGGGGTCTGGAGTGTAGCGTGCATAGTCAGTGCCATGTATCAGGCCGGTGGCCCGCTACAGCTCATAGGAGGATGGTTTAAAGCCATAAGTGGAATGTAGACTCGTGATCTATGGCCTAGAAACATAATTGAAACGACAAGTAGAATCGAGTAAGAGAAGCCGGCAGGATTTACATCCTGCCGGCTTTTTCTGTTTACTTTATCAAGAAAAAGATCAACATAGAGAATCATCAGCCTATTAACTAGTGTATTATTCCCCAACAAGTATTATCTTTTAGCTCGCTGACCGGTATGCGTCTGCGTTTGGTATAACTTTTTTTAAAAAATTATTTTATTTCCGGAAATGCTAATGCCATGGCTATTCTAGTCCGCAACCTGCTCGTCTGTTTTCTTTTTTCAGCCTTAGCGCTATTTCTGACATTTCTCTGGTTTATGGAACATAGGCATCCAAACCAGGATTACAGCAAACTTGTTCAGCAGCTGAATAATGACCAAATTGTCATACTTGAATTTACCGGCAACAAAGTCGTATTTACTGACAAACATGACCGCATTTTCATTACAACAGTACCTGATGTTGGAAGATTTTTGGAAAGGGTCCAGGAAAAAAACATTCGAGTAACTGTCAAAGAAGACAGATTCAATCTTATCTATACCACTGTTATTGCGATATTTATAACCGGGTTAATAATGATAGTGTGGTGGTCACTGCAACGAAAGAGAAAAGAGGAGAACAATTTTACAAGTGACAAACTGGTCAGCCAAAGCAGTAAAAAACTTAATATTACATTCAAAGATATTGCAGGAATACCTGAGGCCAAGGAAGAATTGGAAGAAGTGGTCTCTTTTCTTAAATCTCCTGCCAATTTCACCAAAATTGGTGCCACCATTCCCCGTGGCATTCTTCTCCAGGGGCCACCGGGAACTGGTAAAACACTGCTGGCAAAGGCATTAGCAGGTGAGTCCGGTGTCCCCTTCTACAGTTTTAGTGGTTCTGACTTCGTTGAAATGTTTGTGGGAGTTGGAGCCTCCAGGGTTAGGGATCTTTTTAAAGAGGCAAAGGAAAACTCGCCCTGCATTATTTTTATTGACGAGATAGACGCAGTTGGTGCCAGTAGAACAGCCGGTAGTTCAGCGGGAGGACAGGAAGAAAGGGGACAAACGCTTAATGCTCTGCTGGTCGAGATGGATGGATTCGATACAAACGATACCATCGTCGTGCTGGCCGCCACCAATAGGCCGGATATTCTTGATTCTGCCTTGAAACGACCGGGCCGCTTTGATCGACAGATAAACCTGCTGGCTCCCGATGTGAGGGGAAGGAAGAAAATACTTGAAGTGCACGGTCAGAAAGTCGTGCTGCATCCAGAGATTGATTTTGATGTTCTAGCTCAGGCCACCCCGGGATTTAATGGCGCAGAACTGGCAAACCTCGTCAACGAAGCCGCATTGATGGCAGCCAGAAAAGGGCAGGACCATATCCTCAATGAAGATTTTGAAAAAGCCCGTGATCGTGTTCTGATGGGAGTTGAACGGAAAGGCCTGATCATGACTGATCACGATCGAAAGGTTCTCGCCTACCACGAGGCAGGGCACGGAATTCTTGCGAATAAACTCCCAGACTCTGATCCTTTACATAAGATAACTATCGTTCCGAGAGGCATGGCCCTTGGCCAAACACAGCAAATCGCTATCAGTGACCATCATGCCTATTCCAAACAGTATTTGATCAGTAAAATAATTGTCCTCATGGGCGGCAGGGCTGCTGAAGAATTGGTTTTCAAACAGCAAACAACAGGTGCTCAGGGAGATCTTCTCGCTGCTACACGAATTGCCACCAATATGATCTGTAAATGGGGGATGAGTACAACCCTCGGCCCTCAGACGTTCACTGTCGAGAGTGGCGGTTTTATTGAAGGAGTGAGCGGTCGCTTACCTATGGGGCAGGATACTGCAAAATTTATCGATCAGGAGGTAAATGAACTTCTTGGGAACTGTTTTGGACAAGCAGTTCGTATTCTCAAAGAGGAAAGATGCCTGCTGGACAGCCTTGCTGAAATCTTACTTCAAGTCGAGACTCTGGATGGAGAAGAGTTTGACATTATCGTCGACTGCAGTTTGAAAAAAGAGGAGGAAGCAGCAGATCAGCCTGAACCTAGTTGCAGCACCTGCAGCGCAAAAGAAAACTGCAGCCAGGCCACTGGAGTAGAAAATGAGATCACTGCGTAGACTGAGTAGAACAACTTTTCTGGGAACAGCTGTCCTTTTGGGAATACTTGTCCTTACAGGCTTCCGACAAAACAACCTGATGGACAATTACAATACCATTGTAAAAGAAAGTGAAGGAACCATTTTTCTTTATGCAACCATACGTGAACAGGCGACAGAAGGGCTCCTGTCCAGAGATCCAGTATTGCTTCTGGGTGCAGCAAAAGAATTTGAAAAACTTCATAGCAGACATACTTCAATGCTCGACAACCACCTCATACCAAGTCAGTACAAGCTCTCTTTTTTACAGGATCTTGACCTGGAACGGGTAGTAGTCAACTTAAAGAGCCTTGCAGAAGATCCCGAAGACACGGCTTTAACTAAAACAATCATTGGTCAACTGCGTCAAATCAACAAGCAGTTCCTGCAATTCGATAGAATCATTATCAGTGAAATGAGAAACGGGGTCATGCAATATCAGAAAAGAGCGCTGATCCTAATGGGTTTAATAATCGCATTAACCTGCTTCACATTGCTGATACTCTATCAAAAATCTGTAAAGCCCCTGCTTTATCTGACCAGTCAGGTTAATAAAACATTGGATGGAGAAGATTTTGTCGCCATCGCAGAAGATAAAAACAGCAGTGCGGAATTCAAAGAACTCATCGATTCTCTCAATCAATTGCTTCAATCCCGCCAGGAAGACAATGCTCCCAACCTGACGAACAACCAGAGAGAGGCGGAATTTTCTGCAATTGTCAACGAAGTCACAAACGGACTTAATGGCATCATCAATTACTCGCAGCTTCTTGCAGATTATTGCGAAGCTGAAGATATAGGTGAAGAACAAAAAGAGATTCTCCAGAAAATTATTAACGCCGGAGAAAAAAGTGCTGCTATTCTGCAACGAGGGCTGCATGGATGAGGTGCATAACACTCCGACATTGAATGGACGAGAAATGTGAACAAATACCCTCGCAAGTGTATCCAGAATCACATATGCCCAACCTGACCAGTATAGGAAATGAACTTTTTCAGGCGATTCAGGATCCGGTCCTGGTCGTCACCCCTGACGGTATAATTCTTGATGCTAACAATGCAGCCGTTAACGCGGCAAAAAAAAGCCGATCAGAAATTATTGGCCAGGGAATATGTGCAATTATCCATGGGGGCAGTTCACCACATATCAGTTGTCCTCTTGAAGAGTTTTTGCTGACCTGTTCGCCCCGAGTTGAAGAGACCACCCTTCCCGGCTTTGGTGGGGAATATCTTCTGACAATTTCACCGGTCAATGACCAGGATGAAACCATTCGGAAGATTCTGCTTGTTGCAAGGGAGTTAACCAGTGATGAAATGAGGAAAGCTGACTCCCTTCGAACTGAACAGATGGCTGCCATTGGTGAACTCGCTGCGGGTGTTGCCCATGAGGTCAATAATCCCATTACCGGCATTATTAATTTGGCGCAGCTCCTTCTTGATGACAGCAAAAAAGATTCGTTACCGGCTGAACTTCTAGGCAGAATAGTTAATGAAGGGGAAAGAATAGCACTCATCACTAAAAATCTGCTCTCCTTTGCCCGTGAAAACGAGAATGATAACGAGCCTGTAGATATAGGACAGGTAATCATAGACAGCCTCTCTCTTGTTCAGCATCAGTTCAAAAAAGACGGCATCAAAATCAAGACTAATTATTCAGCAACTCCCTGTTATATATATGGGAACTTCACCCAGTTACAACAGGTCGTTCTCAATCTGCTGAGCAACGCCCGCTTTGCTCTCAATGAACGCTACCCCAATACTTCACCAGATAAAGCAATTAAGATATCCTTCCTGCCTTCTATCAGCAATGAGGGTGAACAGGTTGTTCAAATCTGCATCAAAGACTCAGGTACTGGGATCCCCCAGAGCATTCTTAAAAAACTCTTTGAACCATTTTTTACTACCAAACCATCAGGAAAAGGTACTGGATTAGGTCTGAGCATCAGCTATGGAATCATTCAGGATCATGGAGGTGCCATCAAAGTTGATTCAATAATGCATAAATATACCAAGATGATAATAGACCTTCCTTTGTCGAGCGCATAATATGGACAACACAATTCATCCGGAAAAAGAATCGCATATTTTAATCGTTGATGATGAGGCAAGTATTCGCCTCACTTTTGAGATGTTTCTTGCCCGTGAGGGGTATGGACCAATAACCACCGCCTCTTCCCTGCCTGAAGCTCTCGTTGCAATCCAGGAAAACGATTTCGATCTTATAATCAGCGATATTGTTCTGGAAGGAGAAAGAGGTACAGATCTTCTCTTCAAAATCCGAGAGGCGGGGATAAAATGCCCGGTAGTCATGGTCACCGGATTTCCCAATCTTGATACTGCTGCTGAAGCTGTCCGATATGGCGCCTTTGACTACATCTCCAAACCAGTAAATAAGGAAGCATTACTTAAATTTGTCCGACAGGCACTGAAACATTGGAAACTCGAAAACGAGAAAATTAAATTACTGCAGGAAAATGAGAAGTTTAAGCGGTACCTTCAAACAATATTCTCTTCAGTGCGGGACGCAATAATTACAATAAATAATGAAATGGAGATTGTGCAGATAAACGAAACCGCGAAACAATGGCTTCTTCACACCGAATCTGACAAACCCGGCAGCCTTGAGTCCTACCAAAATGAGATGGGAAAGTCCTGTCTGTATGACGCTAAACAGGTGTTATCAACCAGGAGCGTAGTGGAAGAGCATCAGATCGAATGCAGAAGGGCAGATGGAAATATACGAATTATAAGTCTTAACGCGGCCCCACTGGAAGACGGATTTGACGAATTTGATGGTGTTGTCATTGTAGCTCGAGATATCACCCTTACAGCTCCTGAAATGGGGGAGAATACCCGAAATACATTTCATGGCTATATCGGGTCCAGCCTGGTCGAACAGAATGTCTACAACTTAATCGAAAATGTTGGAAAAGTAGATACTGCAGTACTGGTAACAGGTGAGTCAGGCACTGGTAAGGAACTGGCGGCAGAAGCATTACATGCAGAAAGTGATCGACACGATAAGCCGCTCGTTAAGGTAGATTGCGCAGCAATGCCCGAGGAGTTATTGGAAAGCGAACTTTTTGGTCACACCAAAGGTGCGTTCACAGGCGCAGATAGAGCTCGTCCCGGCAGACTGATGCAGGCTGACAATGGAACACTCTTTCTTGACGAAATTGGAGATGTTTCTCCGCGCATGCAATTGCGTCTGCTCCGTTTCCTCCAGGAAAAAACCTTTACACCTGTAGGCCAGGACACCCCTGTACATGTGAATGTCAGAATTATCGCTGCGACCAACGTAGATTTTGCAGAGAAGGTAAAAAACGGTACCTTTCGAGAAGATCTCTACTATCGATTAAAAGTTGTTGAAGTAAAATTGCCCCCCCTGCGTACAAGAAAGGAAAGCCTTCCTCTTCTTGTTCATCATTTCCTGTCCCTCTTTCGCAAAAAACTGAAACGCAATATTCATGGTATTTCCGATCAGGCCATGGAGGCACTTGCCCAATATTCGTGGCCTGGAAATGTCCGCGAATTACGCCATATCATCGAGAGTGCCTGTGTATTATGTGAAGGCTTAACTATTTCTTTAGACCATTTTCCCGAAGAAATAAAAACACCAGTTCGTTCTCCCCAACAGACAGAAGCAGAAATACAAAATGCTAGAATCACCAGCCTCCCCCCCTACCTCAGTGAAAAAGATGAGATCATCGAAATTTTGAAGCGCACACATGGAAATAAATCTAAAGCAGCGCGCTTTCTAGAAATTGATCGTTCGACCCTTTATCGTAGAATGCAGCGACTTGGCATCCCCGGGGACATCAAAAGTTCTTTTTCCCTAAAAAGAGACAAGTAATACTCCAAACATGTTGCTTATGTGTCGCATGCAACTATAATGCAACACCACACCCCAACACAGGCCACATAAACGCAACAGTTATCCTTAAAACTGCCTTTACCCGCCCAGCCTCGCCAACAATGCTATTACTGTTGTAATATAAATACCTTAAAGACTATCGAAAACCATCAGGAAAAATTGTTCTGTTTTGGCATGCACTATGCATGATGTTAACTGCGCTAGCGGGACAACCCACAAACGAGACACGAAACCTCAGCACCCACCGGGAGGAAAAATGAAAGAAACAACTACGATTTCCAGGGAGAGAAGTGGTGTTCTTGATAATGTCAGTATTGAAGTTGGCAAGGTAGGGATTGGTTTTATCGTTATTGCCTCAACACTTATCGGGTTGTGGGCATTAGCCTGTCTAATTTCCGGTATGGCCAGCAGTGGAGGCCCAGCAGGCCTTGTCTCCAGTTTTTTTTCAGCCATTACTGGATAGCTAAGTACTGGTGATAAGCTAAGGAAACAGTGATGCCCGTAGGTCTTATAAATACCTAAAGAACCAGAAACAATAAATCAAGAGGTACTTCACGTGGAAGAAACAGCAATTGCAAGGGAAAAGGCAGCATCTCCTGCCACCATTCACGAAATAGAACAAACCAGTAGTGAACTGCATAAAGTTGGGATGTATATCACAGCCACCTTTGCTGCGGTCATCGGAATATGGAGCGTTATCTGCCTATCCAGTGCATTTGTTGCCACCGGTGGACCAATTGCCCTTATCAAAAGTATGTTTAGGGCTATATTCTGAACTACATGCATTTGCCCTAGTGTCGTGTCAACCCTGAAATGTCGGACTCCTGTCATTCCCACGAAGGTGGAATCCAGAGTATTTGAGTGGAACTGGAGAGATCCAATCCCTTCGGCTTTTTTAACATACCTCCATAGATACGACCATGACCGCTATTTTGCCACTAACCACTCATCCAATCGTCTGTTGGCTAACCCCACTCAAATTATTAATTAATAGATCCGCCCCGCTGGCAATTTAATGGCAATTCTAATTCGAAATCTTTTTATCTTTTTTCTTTTTACCGTACTCCTTGTACTCAGTTATGGTATCTGGAAAATCGAACATAAATTGCGAACTGTCACCTATAGCGAATTTCGTTACTGCCTCGCTAACCATGATATGGTCGCAATTACTTTTATCGGCAACAAAGTCATTGCCCAACATGACGCGGGAGACCGTTATGAAACGACTGTGCCAAATGCCGAAAAACTGATTTCTGAACTTCAGGAGAAAAATATACAGATCATTTTTAAAAAGGACCGCTCCGAACAAATTTTTCAAGGTATCGCCCTGCTCTATATCATCTTACTTGCCTTAACCGTAGTAATTTCATTGAGCAGAAAAAAAAGGCTTGAGGAAGAAAAGAATAAATTTGCTTCGGACAAGCTCATCTTGCCGGACAGTGATACAAACAACCAGATCACATTTGCTGACGTTGCTGGAATACCAGAAGCCCTGGAAGAGCTGCAGGAAATAGTTAATTTTCTAATCAATCCGGATCAATATAGTCAAATTGGAGCAGTTAGCCCCAAGGGAGTATTGCTGCAAGGCCCGCCAGGAACGGGAAAGACCTTACTGGCAAGGGCTATCGCCGGAGAAGCCAAGGTACCATTCTACAATTTTAGTGGTTCAGATTTTGTCGAAATGTTTGTTGGCGTTGGCGCCTCCAGGGTGAGGGACATTTTCAGGGAGGCCAAAGCTCAGGCTCCCTGCATTGTTTTTATCGATGAGATTGATGCCGTTGGTGGCAAGCGTTCGAGTGGTGCTACTGCCGGCGGCCAGGATGAGAGAAGCCAGACCCTTAATGCACTGCTTGTTGAAATGGATGGCTTCAGCAGTTCTGATACGATCGTTGTTTTGGCCGCGACAAACAGACCTGACATCCTTGACCCGGCCTTAAGACGTCCAGGACGGTTCGATCGACAGGTCAATATTCTGCCTCCTGACAGAAGGGGTCGAGAGAAAATCCTTCAGGTCCATGGAGCCAGAGTTTCCCTTGCACCGGGACTTGATATTGATAAAATTGCCCACATGGTTCCCGGGTTTACTGGTGCTGAACTGGCAAATCTTGTTAACGAGGCGGCCCTTATGGCGGCCAGAGATGGCAAAAGCGACATCAATTATTCTGATTTTGAAAAAGCCAGAGATCGTATTTTGATGGGTGTTGAACGTAAAGGGATGATCATCTCCGATGATGACCGCAGAGCGCTGGCTTTTCATGAGGCGGGACATGCTATAGTCGCCAAATCACTGCCTGAAGCAGATCCCATCCACAAGATAACCATTATTCCAAGAGGCAGGGCCCTCGGTCAAACCCAGCAACTCTCTGTGACTGACCGAAGCAGCTACAGCTATGAATACCTTAAAAGCAGAATTGTCATCCTTATGGGTGGACGAGCTGCCGAGGAAATAGCCTTCCATCAGCGCACCACCGGTGCCCAGGGTGATATTATACAGGCGACAGAAATTGCCACTAATATGATTTGCAAATGGGGTATGAGTGAGATCATAGGACCACAGGCCATGGTAGTTGATGATCCAGGTTTTCTCGGAACCAATATGACACGCCTGGAAATGAGTGATAAAACCTCAGAAGCTGTTGATAAAGAAATTAAGAAATTACTTGATGTATGTTATGAAGAGGCTATTACAATCCTCAAACAAAAATACTATCTCCTTAAACAGCTAGCGGATATCCTTCTTCAGGTAGAAACCCTCGATAACGAGGAGTTCGATATCATTTTAGCGTGTAATTTTAAAGAAAAAATTCAGGCAGGAATTGAAGCAACTCACCAATGTCGAGAATGTCCTGCAGCCGATAGTTGTATACACTCAAAGCTGATAAAATAGAATGCTATCCTTGAAAAAAACCAGCTATCTGGCATTTATTGGCGTTGCAGGGCTGCTTGTCTTTGTCATTATACTGTGCGTTCGCCAGTATCAGCTCACCGCAAGATACAATACAACAATCAACCAGAGTGAAGAAATAATTTTCCAATTTGCAACCATCCGTGAACAGATCACAACAACTCTTATTACGAGTAACTGGGAGAAAATTTCCGCTGTAGCCGATCAGCTTAAAATATTCAATTCTGCTCTGGTAAGAGTTCAGGAAAACTCATTAATACCAGGTGAATACCGGCTTGATATGGCAAAACAAATTGACCTTTCGGGGCTGTCAATTTTATCAAAGGAAATCGCATCAAGCGGTAATAAGGTGGAAGACAGTCTCCGCCTGCAGAAGCAAATGCGCGCACTTGCGGACTATCTGATGCAGTTCGACAGAATTATTGTCAGCCAGATGAGAGCAAAGGTTGTCCAATTTCAGACAATTATGATAGGAATCCTCGGAGCTGTAATTTGTCTGATAAGTTTTTCGCTGATCTTTCTCTATAAAAAGACCATGCTTCCCCTTCTGCACCTTACAGTTCAGGCAGAGGACCCTGAGATACTCGCTAAGGGATTCAGTTATGATAACAATACCTGTACAGAGATTGCTCTTCTGACAGACTCGGTAAATAGTTTATTTACGAGAAATAGCTCAAACTCCATACCTGAGAAAGGCCTCGATCTTCACAACGAAGAGTTTTCAATTATTATAAATGAAATTAATAACTTATCAAATGGAATTATTAATTATGCTCAGTTACTTTCGGACTCATATCGTGAAGTCGGGATTGGCACTGAGGAAACAAAAATCCTTCAACACATCATTGACGCTGCTGAGCGAATCGCTCAGCTCAATAAAGAGATTTAATTTATCGGAGCAGAAAATGACCAACCCCCATTTATTAAAAACAAGTTTTATAATCTTATCCGCATTTCTACTTCTTACCGGTAACAGCCTGGCCACAGAAAAATACGACGAAGAAACGTATGGCCCTGAAGATACAATTGTATGGGACAAGCCGATCAAAGCCACTTTTGATCATAAAACCCACACTATGGACGCAGGTATGGAGTGTGCTGACTGTCATGATGACCTGTTTGAGATGGAAGTTGGAGCAGCTGTAGACAGTGATGATTTTACAATGAAAGCCATGGCCGACGGTCAATTCTGCGGCAGCTGTCATGATGGTGACACAGCCTTTGCCACAGACACAAACTGCAGTGCATGCCATGCTCTTCCAGAGGATCCTATTGTCTGGGAAAAACCTGTTAAAGCCGCCTTCAGTCACACTGCTCATGTCGAAGAATTCGAACTTGAATGCATCGATTGTCATAGCGAAACATTTACCATGGAAAACGGTGCGGCAACTGCCAGTAAAAATTTCACGATGCTCGCCTTTAAAGAGGGTAAATACTGCGGCTCCTGCCATAACGGTGATGATGCTTTTGATTCCGCGACCCAATGTGAGTCCTGTCACTTTCAACCGACTGGAATAATTATTTTCACACAACCTGTAAAATCAGTCGTCTTCGATCATAATATTCATGTAAAAAGAGCAGAACTCTCCTGCGAATCCTGCCACAAAGAAGTTTTTACAATGAAACAGGGAACCGTTGAAGGCGAGGAACTTGTCCTTTCCGACGACCCGGTTAAAAAAAGGGAGTATCTCGTGAATCTGCATAAGAGATACTGCGGCACATGCCATGATTCATCACAGGCATTTGGCTACCTCACCAGGTGCACCGTCTGTCATATCGGTGTTAAAGGATTAGCCGAACTGACCGGTGAAAACAAAAAAAAGGATGCACATTAGAAATGCGCATTAACCAATTAACGTAATAATTTTCTACTATATCTTGTGATATATACATTCAAGAGGGGATAAGATGGCTGGCACAATTGTTAATATTTCAAAAAAGTGGGGTTTTCATGGCGTAGCAGCCTTGAGAGATTCGAGCCCGGGATACAAAATGATACTGGGCTTTTTTGTCCTCCTGACTCTTGCCGGCATGGTCGTCGGCCTCCATGCTTTATACGTGGGCTATCATCATGTCTATGGGGTAAGCAGACAAATTTCCTGGGGGCTGCTTATTTCAGCCTATATTTTCTGCGTCGTTACCTCAACAGGCCTCTGTATCGTCTCATCTATAGGTCATGTTTTTGGTGGGGAGGCATTTATGCCAATAGCCAAACGCGCTGTCTTCATGTCGATCATATTTATGTTCGGTGGATTTTGCATCATTTTCTTTGACATTGAAAACCCCTTCAGAATGGCGATATGGAATGTCTTCTCACCTAACTTTGTGTCAAATATGTGGTGGATGGGGACCCTTTACGGCGCGTACCTGGTCTTCATGATCATTGAGTATTTCTTTCTGCTCGAGCAAAATCACACACTGTCAAGGCTGATGGGGTTCTTTGGGCTGGTCGTGGGTATTGCAGCCCATAGTAACCTTGGCGCTGTATTTGGAATGCTGCACGGCCGTCCTTTCTGGTATGGCCCCTACCTGCCCATTTATTTCATTTTCTCTGCTGCTATGTCAGGTGGCTGTGCCATTCTCTTCTTTACCACCCTTGGTTGGAAAATTAATCACGAAATCATGAATCAGCGTATGGAGCGCGCTGTCAAAGCGGTGAATCAGATCACCATTTTCCTTATTTCTGTAATAGTTTTTTTCACTATCTGGAAAATCATCACCGGCATGGTATCGGAAGGCAAACAGCTGGTCCTGATGTCTCTTTTAACAGGTGATTATGCAGTCAATTTTTGGCTATTTGAAGTTTTTCTTGGTATGGTCCTCCCCCTCTATCTCCTGATCCGTTCAAGGGGAAATAATTTTAATTTAATCCTGTGGGCAACAAGCCTCATGATGATCGGTATCTTTTTCATGCGCTATGATATCGTAATCCCGGGGCAAATGGAGTCAGTCTACCACTCACTCGGGGTTGTCGAGGAAGCGAACTTACTCACCTACACCCCCACTTTTCACGAAATCATGGCTTCGCTCTTTGGCATTGGCTTTATTGGCCTGGCTTATTTTGCCGGAGAGAAAATGCTCAATGGCCATCAGCTTGAGAAACATGAGATCGTTCCAGAAGGTGGGTACATCTGTCCAGGTTGTGGTGCTATCCACTTTATGGAAGAAGGTGAAACCGAAGATGACGCCATGAAACGTCACCACAGAATCTGGTAGATGGCGATGTGTCTTTCCCGTCAGGTCCCAACTCGCCCTTCTGGAAAGACACTGAGACAATGAGAGTGAACGAAAATTAAAAAGGTTATCATATTATGAACTTCCCTAAAATAGGCTTAGATAAACTGAAGAATGAGGGTACCGACTCAGTTACCGCACAGGAGAGGAGAAAATTCCTGAAACTTGGCCTTTCTGTTGCAGGTGTATACGCTGGTGGAAAAATACTATCGTTAACTTCGGTAATTGGTACAGCACATGCCTCCGGCGGTGGAGCAGACTTTGTTAAAAAATATCCATACAATCCACATTACAGCATGGTTATTCGCCAATCTCTCTGCATTGACTGTGAAAAGTGTGTCGATGCCTGTAAAACTACCAACCATGTACCGGATTATGGTTATAGAACCCGGATCCTGACCAGGAAGTATACGGGCAAACTGGATAAGCAAGTTGAGTTCATTCCAGTGCTCTGTAACCAATGCAACAACGCTCCATGTGTAAGAGCTTGCCCCACTAAGGCAACGTACAAAGATCCGGTAACAGGTATTGTCCGCATGGAAAACAAAAAATGTATTGGTTGTAAAACCTGCATGCTCGCCTGCCCATACGATGCCAGGTACTTCAGCATTGAAAAGCGGGCAGTTGATAAGTGCGACTTCTGCTGGGAGATGAGATTATCAAAAGGTGAGAAACAGACAGGCTGCTCGGCCGGGTGCCCCACTGGCTCAAGAACTTTTGGGAACCTTACCGACCCTGACAATATTGTCTACAAGCTTGTACACCAACTTGAAGAGCAGATTTGGGTGATACGCCCTGCAGACGATACAAAACCCAATATCTTCTATATGAAAGGGAATATGCGCTCTGTTGACAACATCCTCAATGAACAAAAATTCAAATATTTTGATCCCAGCAAAGTTTAAGAAACTAAATAATAGCCTTACGCCTCCATTCCGTTATTTCAGCCGGGAAAAGATTATCATACCGGCTTGAATTGGCAGCCCAACGGACATGGAGGTGCAGATCTAACCTGCCCCCTTCCCACCGCGACAACCAGAAGAGTATAGACATTCCTTCATAATTGTTTACAGTCTAGTAAACGCATTATATTGATGCATCTGTTAACAAATTATCCAACTCTCCTGAAAAACTAACCCGACAGAGCGACCGCATTGGCAATAAAAGACAACCAGGAACAGAAAATTAAGCAGAACAAATCTGCTTCTCCTGTTACAGAAAGATCATTATTTTTCTGGGCTTTCAGCGGAAACTTCAAACTGCAGATTGTCCTCTTTGGTGTCATCATCTTAATTGTTTTCACTCGTGTTCTCCCTCTGGAGATGCAGAAAAGAATAATCAACGACGCCATTGCACTTCGAAATCTGAACGGCCTGATTGTCTATTGTGGTATTTATCTCCTCGCTGTCACGACTACAAGTCTGCTCAAACTGGCAACCAACTATCTCCAGGCACTCATTGGAGAGCGCGCGATGCTGGCTATGCGAAAGGATCTTTATCATCATATCCTGACTATGCCATTAAGCTTTTTCCGCACCACTCAACCGGGTATGGTTGTTTCGTCGCTCATGACAGAATTGAGTGCAGCAGGGACTTTCGCAGGTCAGGCTTTTGCTGTACCAGTTTCCAATGTCCTCACCCTCCTCGCTTTCGCAGGGTACCTGTTCTCACTGCATCCAGAGCTCGCTGGAGCCACCCTGCTCATCTATCCCATAGCTGTTTTTGTCGTCCCACTTTTACAAAAAAGGGCAAACAAAGCGAACAAAAAACGTGTGGATATTTCCAGGAAAGCCGCGAATCAAATAGCAGAATCAATTTCAGGAATCCAGGAAGTTCAAGTCCACGGTGCCTATGAACAGGAAAACAGCAAGTTCGACAGTCTCGTGGAACAATTAAAAAAAATACGCATCAGGTGGTCTCTTTTTCGCTTTGGCATTAAAACCACTAATAATTATTTTGTGGGCCTGGGGCCCTTCGTCGTCTTTATCTTTGGCGGTTATCTTGTAATGCACGGGGAACTTGCACTGGGCTCCATGGTAGCTTTCCTCTCTGCCCAGGAAAAACTCTATGACCCCTGGAAAGAACTGATAGAGTTTTATCAAACCTACCAGGATGCCTCTGTGCGCTATACCCGTACCATGGAATATTTCGACACACAGCCCGAATTCTCTCTTGAAATTCCAGCTACAGGTACAGAAAAACTCGGGAACGAGATTGAGGTGACAGATCTTGGTTTTGAAACCTCGGACGGCCTCAAGCTCTTAAAAGGGGTTAGCTTCTCCCTCGCTGCAGGGGAACATCTTGCCGTAGTTGGATTTTCCGGCAGTGGCAAGAGCACACTTGTACAGTGCATCGGCAAAATGTACCAATATACCAGAGGATCTATCACCATTGGTGGCAGAGAAGTATCCTCTCTCAGCAAGACTGAAATCATTGAAAACATTGGTTACATTTCTCAAAACCCGTTCATTTTCACCGGATCCATCAAAGAAAACCTGCTCTATGCCCGTCAGGCAGTCCTCCCTTCGACTATAACTGATCGAGACAACACTCCTCTTGTCGAAGACGACGAGGAGATGCTTGACCGGATGATCCTTGTTCTCCAGCAGGCAGGTCTGTTTGTCGATGTCATGCGTTTTGGTCTCGACAGTTTCATCAATCCGGATGACCAACAGATGATCGACACAATTATCCGCATACGGAAAATGTTCAGAGACAATTTTGGCGAAGGTCTGGATGATTATGTCGAATTCTTCGATCAACGCGATTATCATTTCAACTCAAGTGTCGCAGAAAACATCACCTTTGGAACAGCGGTAGACAAAAAGTTTGGCTACCAGCTCCTTTCTGAAAATGCAAAATTCAGAGACTTTCTCCAGCTAACGGAATTAGTCCAACCTCTTTTAAAACTCGGTACTGAGCTTGCCGAACAGGCTGTTGACATTCTCGGTGGAGTTGAAACTGTAGACGTATTTTTTGAGAACAGCCCTGTCCCGGCGGACAAACTCGACGAGTGTCAGAATATTTTGAATCACCTCAAGAAAAGGCCAGCATCGTCGCTTCCACCCAAAGAACAGATTTTTCTTATTGCCCTGGCCCTTAACTTTACACCGGCCATCCATACGATGACACCGCTGCGGGATAACTTAAAATCAACTATTCTATCGGCCAGGGACAGCTTTCCACAGTGGTGTGAAAAAGTGACTCCTGGACTGTTCCTGTTTTACGACGAAAAAAGCTACATCCATGGCCAATCTATTCTCAACAACATCCTCTTTGGCAAGACAAAAACCGACCTGATTCATGCTCAGGAGAAGATTAATCAGGCCGTCATTCATATGCTTATTGAAGAAGATTGCCTTGAGAAGATTGCCTCTATCGGCATGCATTTTCAAGTTGGCAGTACAGGGGACAGGCTATCCGGCGGCCAGAGACAGAAACTGGCCATTGCCAGAGTTCTTATCAAACAGCCCAGTGTCATCATCATGGACGAGGCTACCTCAGCACTCGACAACAAATCACAAACCAGAATTCAGAGACTGATGGAAACGAGATGGA
>CAXMTO010000052.1:0-4350 GCA_964196355.1 uncultured Myxococcota bacterium | reverse complement strand
CCATGGTTTCTTTTAAACATACTGCTGAAGCGGTATATTTTTGCAGTCCCACCAGACTTGACCAACCGAATGCCTCGCCAGCGTGATTTACAAGATATGTAGTCCTGCTCTCCTCACCTAGACTTAGCCTGATACCTCCTTTAACCAAAATAAAAAAGAAATCAGCCGGATCTCCTTCTTTGAAAAGCATGAATTCTTTCGGACGGGTTTCCTTCATTCCAAGTTTAGTAAACTCCAGAATAAAGTGTTTGTCCAAGCCCCATAATAAATCCGATTGCTTAATATACATTTGGATCCCCCTTGGTTTTGCCTTCTAGTGACAAAACAGAAAACTTCAAAGCTGAAAGAGGGGCAAATTGGACTATGCAGAACATCCCCCCCCTTTCTCAGCTCTTCAATTGAGTTTGGGAAAAAAAAGGTGAGCCTAAGCTCCCAACAGGGACTACAAACCCTATCGGGAGCAAATTATGCCCAATTTCAGCTGGAGCATCGTTTTTAGTTTGTTTATCATTAATTACACGACGGTTAATAAGAAATAGCTACCGAGGAAACCGACATAGAAGAGAAAACAAAGTTGAGTGATTCGAGTTTCCAGTCAGTAAAGATATGTCAGTGAAATAACAAAAGCCGAACGCCTCTCCCAAGGCAGCTCGGCTATCTTTGCGATCCACAGCTTTCCGTTCTTATCTTGCGACAAGTTTGGCTTTTTCTTGGATTAAATGAACTGTATTGAATCTTGAAACAATTTATGCAGCAAATGGACGCAGATCAATGGAACATCGTGGCACTGAAAATCATATTTAAAGAAGCTTTTTCCAGAGCATCAATATTATCTGGAACCATCTTCTCTTTGAAGGTAATCTTTTCCTGTCAGGCTATTTTGGATAACTTTGCTTTTCTAAAGATCGAAAACGCCTTTTTATGTTGATAGGTTTTGGGAACAACGTATTACGTACATTAACAGGAACAATGTTTATCAATAATTAGTCTGCCATAAACCCTCCACTTCTAGTGGAGGACCCGGATAGGTTCTACCGATCCGGGGTGAAATACATTAGGTTCATCCTCCGAAGATAGCCCCGCCACAGGGTAAATTTGGAGGATGAACCTATGCATGAATGGGAGAGTTTATCTCACGTAAGATGGGATTGCAAATATCATATAGTAATCGTGCCAAAATATCGGCAGAGAGTACTCTATGGAAAATTAAAACGAGACCTTGGTGAAATTATACGTGATTTGTGTCGTCAAAAAGGCGTAGATTTTCTTGAAGGACATCTAATGGTCGATCATGTCCATATGTGTCTAAGAATTCCACCGAAGCATAGTATTGCTTTTGTAATCGGCTTTTTAAAAGGAAAAAGCGCGGTTCGTATTCACAGAAAAGCTGGAAATAAGCGAGTGACAGGGTTGCATTTTTGGGCCAGAGGCTATTGTGTCAGCACTGTAGGACTGGATGAAGCAACAGTCCGTAAATATATTCGTGAACAAGAAAAGGTAGACAATCAACAACTGAATTTATTTTAACAATTTGAACTAACAAGCCCCAGCGGGGCTACGGACTAGAAAGAGTATTGGAAGTAGTAGATACTGCCATTTCGAGGGTCATATAGTTTTTTCCTATGATTTTGGGAATCATGATGTTTCGCATCTTGGGATCTTGATAACTCAGTGAAGTTTTTTGATAAGGGAATTCGATACAATGGAAAAGACTACAATCTCAGACAGGCGTGTTTGCAGACGTTTTACAGCCAATAATGGCGCCATGGCTTTTTTTGACGATGTTAAGGCGTTTGGTCCAGTTGCTGATATCTGTCTAGACGGAATTTCATTCTCCTATTCTCATACTGAAAAGTCGCAGTGTGTCGCGCTTCCTCTTCAACCTGGCGGTTTGGTTAGCATAATCTACGGCAAAAAAGATTTCTCACTGGGAAAATTGAAGGTTGATGTTATTTCCAACGTTCTGATCGAACCTATTCACACTTCAGAAAAACAATTCAGCAAATGCCGATGCAGTCTGAAGTTCAAAGAGGTTACCAACGATCAATTGTTTTTACTGAAACGTTTTCTGTTGATTGGTACAAATTGTAGCGGCTGTTATCAGTGAGGGTCCTGTCACATACATCTCTTGAGTTTCATTGTCAATCTTAACCTTTCCTGCTACCATGATTTTATTTTCGGCGGAGAAGGCAACTACAATCACAAGATAATTCCGTAAAAAACCTTGCAAAAAAGTGTTCTACTCTTCGGCAGCATAGTTGATTTGGAAGGGGGATCAAGCTTTGTGGGAAGTTTGCGACATAACCCATTACTGTAAATGTAATTAAGAAATTATCCCAAAAACCGAGCAACATAAAATGATGCTTTTGGCTTATTAAAAGTCAACATTTTCCTGAATAGCCTAACGGAAAGAAGCATTTTGAAATAATTGATAATTCCAGACCGTCTTTGGATTATTGACTGTCTGGTTTTATCCTCAAATGATAAAGATCTTGATAGGGTGAGGATCTCAATTGAGTTTCCTTATTTCTTTCTTCAATATCCAAATGTCAAGGAAGATGCTGTTCAGCGTCCCAATCTGCCCTCTTTCAGTGTTGAAATTCGACTCCTATTTTTCAAGGAGAAGATAATCCTTCCTCTTTAAAAACCCAATCTGGTTGGGGGATCAAGAGATTTTAAAGAGAAAAGATATTGGGTTCGAGGGTCAACCTTGGATGCTGTTTGATAAGTAGTCCGTCTGCCTATTTCGATGCTGTGTGTTCCAATAACGATTTTATCATCTCCATTGGGATAGGGAAAATGATGGTGTTGGAATTTTTTTGGGTCGATATATCACTCAATGTCTGCAGGTAACGGAGTTGCATGGCCTGCGAATTTTGGGAAATAACGTTGGCTGCCATGAGCAGCTTTTCAGATGCCTGGAATTCACCTTCCGCATGGATTACTTTTGCCCGCCGCTCCCGTTCAGCCTCAGCCTGCCTGGCGATAGCCCGAATCATTGATTCATTGAGGTCTATATGCTTTATCTCTACATTGATCACCTTAATGCCCCAGGCATCCGCACGTTTATCTATAATTTCCTGGATGTCAGCATTCAGTTTTTCTCTGTCAGAAAGCATTTCGTCCAGCTCATGTTGTCCTAATACTGAACGAAGTGTTGTCTGCGCCAATTGGTTTATGGCGACCAGGTAATGTTCAACCTGGATGATCGCCTTTTCCGGGTCAACTACCCTGAAATAAAGAACGGCATTTACCCGTACCGTAACGTTATCCCTCGAGATTACATCCTGGGAAGGAACATCCATTGTCACCACGCGCAAGTCTACGCGAAAGAATCTCTGAATGCCGGGAACAACGATTCTCAGTCCAGGTGTTTTCACCGCCTGGAACCTCCCTAAAAAAAACACCACTAATCGCTCATATTCAGGTACTATTTTCATTGAAAGTGCAATCAGCCCAATAATTAAGGCAAAAGGCGTGATGTATTGCAGCAGGTTTGCTGAAATCATATCATAGTTCCTCCTCTGTTTTAAAACACCCTTTCTACGGTTAGCACCAATCCGACCTGGCCAATTATTTTCACTTCTTCTCCTTTTCTCACCCTGCCTGTGGTTTTCACCTGCCAGGATTCGCCGAAGAGCCAGATTCTTCCACTCTCGTCAAAATCGTAAATTGCCTCTCCTGTCATGCCGATGAGCGCTTCTGCTCCGGTTCTGATTTTTTTATTCCGCATTGTGTAGATACGCCCGGTCAGCAAGAGGATACAAGCGGCTGAGATAATGGTTGTCCCTGCAATTAAAAAAAGAGAAATTTGCAGGCTCTCCTCCTCCATTAGAATGAGGGAGCCAACACCAAAGGCAACGATCCCGCCAATGCCAAGAGAACCAAAACTTGGTATAAAGGCTTCGCCTATCAGGAAGAGAATACCGAGAAAGATCAGGGCAAGACCACTATAATTGATTGGCAGTACCTGGAAAGCATAGAGGGCAAGGAGGAGCGATATCCCTCCAACCACGCCCGGCAGGAAAAATCCGGGGTTGGCAAGTTCATAGATAAGACCATATACTCCCAATAAAATGAGAATGTAGGCAACATTAGGGTCGCTGATAACCGAGAGTACTTTGGTCCGCCAGGTCTGCTCAATATGGGTTACTGTCAAGTTCTTTGCAGAGATACGATGAGCACCAGAGTCAAGCATGACTTCTCTGCCGTCCACCTGCCGAAGCAGATCCGCCAGGTCGGTTGCCACAATATCTATCACATGTAACTCAAGTGCCTCTGTTGCCGTAAGGCTTACTGCTTGACGTACCGCCTTGACGGCCCATTCTGCATTGCGCCCGTGTCTATCCG
>CAXMTO010000051.1:0-3532 GCA_964196355.1 uncultured Myxococcota bacterium | reverse complement strand
AGCGCGCGCACCCCAGGAAAATCCTTTATAATGTTTCTCATTTCCAAGATGACTTCACCCATATGCCCTCCTGATCTGTCTACAAAAAAAGCTCGCCCTTTCGTTAAAAGGCGAGCTTTCGATGATCAACCTTTATTGCGAAAAGGTGATACTTGACGCCATCTTCGATGGTGTCCCACACATAGTGTATGTTTCCTATTTCCCATATATCTGCTCTTTGGTATATAATCCTTCAGCAATAACTGTGGAATCAAGGTTGTCTTTTGTAATCAAGAAGATTGGGGTCACGATTGTCGGTACATCAACAAAACCGTTGTTGATCATTTTATCGGCGTTTATTTTTTCGCCTTTGGCCAGTTGAACTGCTACTTCTGCTGCCGTTTCAGCAAGCGGAGCGATTTTTTTCCAAATTTCAACGGATTGTTTCCCCTGAGACACATACTGAAGGTTCACCAGATCAGCATCAGAGCCGGCAACAAAGACTTTTTCCGTATCGGCAATTCCCTGGGCGTCGAGTGCTGCAACAACTCCACGGGCCATCCCACTGTTATTACAGATAAAAGCATCAATACCATTGGCGTGTTTCGTGAGCACGTTTTCTGCAGTGGCCATCGCTTTTTCAGAAGACCAACCCTCATGGGCCTGCTTGGCAACAAGTTGTAGACCGGGGTTTTTCTCAACGATCTCAAGTGCACCGCTACTCATGGCTATTGCATTGGAATCGCCGGGCTGCCCCATAATGAGAACAACCTTTCCCTCAACTTTCCCTTTTTTGCTCTTCATCCACTCGACCATCGCCTCGCCCTGCAATTTGCCAACCGCCCAGCTGTCCTGCATGACCATCGCATCTAACGGGCCATTGACGAGCATCGAATCATAACCGACGACCTTTACACCTTCTTCGTTAGCCATTTTCACCATATTACCGGCAGTCCCCGTATTGACCGGCTGCATTACAATCACCTTGCAGCCTTTTGCAAGCATATTTTCAAATTTAGCCAATTGCATTTGTTCATCATTATTAGCTGAGGCAAAGTATACCTTGGCGCCCAGCGATTCCGCTTTTTTAGTGAATATAGCCTTATCCCGCTGATACCGCTCTTCCTGCATGGTTTTTAGAATAAAACCGACTTTAACCTTTTTAGCCTCCGCACTCATCGCACCACCTAATATAAGCGATGTAAACACAAACAGTGCTACCAATCCAGATAGAACAGTACTAGACAGTTTTTCCCGTTTCATAACGCCCCCTTGTTGTATTTAAAACAATAGTTAAAACGCCTTTATGGTACTTTGGTAAATTAGCTTTTCGATCTAGAAGAAAAATAATATCACAATCATATGTGCAATATTACCAAGGATAAAATTCTGCCCCTAATAATAGATTACTTCAGAGGAAAACTCCCATTGTCAGCATATAAAAGCATATCTAGTTAATTTATTCAATAAATATATTAAAATTCTGCAAAAAAGTGTCCCAACACCAACTTAAACTAAAAAAACACACATGTATCTGTATATTCGCATTTATTTACATAGGAAAACTAGACAAAAAGCTACGAACTCGCTAAAATATCATAAATTCAAGCGTTGATATATAGAAATACATTTACACAGTAAATTAATTCTAATACATTCTTTAATACAGGAATTTTACTGCAAAAGACCGCAAAGGACAAAATTTTGCGAATATTTTTATTCCTTACTAAACAGTTTTGGCTATGACACCAGCCCCCAATAGACGAAATAAGAGGTTAAAAATCAACACCTTGGGAAAATCATTTACAACTAATGGCAAATTTAAACAGTAGACAGCGAGCTCAGGCACTAAACCAGTACAGTATTCTAGATACAATACGAATACATACAGGAATATCACGAACCCAGATTGCAGAGATTACCGGACAAAGCAGAGCATCCGTAACAAATATAACAGCTGACCTGATAAAAAAAAATCTGATATATGAAAAAGATTCAAAGGAAGCTGCCACGCCCGGAAGACGCAGGGTAGAGCTTGCCATAAATCCGGATGCCACCTATGTCGCAGGCATTAAAATCTCTAGTTCCCGGATAAGCTGTGCGGTAACCGACATGCAGGCCAATGTGCGAAGCTCAGTCGTCATACCTGTACAATTTAGCAAAAGACCCCTTGAATATATTGCCGACATTATTGAGGATGCCGTAACTCACTGTGCTGCCAAAGCAGGTCTTGGCGTGAATAAAATTTTCGGTGTCGGCATTGGAGTACCTGGTTTGATGAAAAATGAATCAGGAGTCTACACCTGGAACCCGCTTTATAAAACAGGAGACACCACCTTTAGCGATCTTATCGCAGAACGACTCTCCCTAAATACTTATATCGACAATGATTCAAATGCTTTAACCCTTGCTCATCTCTGGTACGGTAAAGGAGTCCATACCAATAATTTCCTGGTAATCACCATTGAAGAGGGTATCGGTATGGGGATAGTTATTGATCGAAAACTCTACCGCGGCCCCAACGGAATCGCCTCGGAATATGGACATATAGTGGTCTCTCCGGGAGGAGAGCTTTGCAGGTGTGGCAAACGGGGATGCATAGAGGCATATACTAATGAAACGGCAATACTATCGGCAGCCGAGAAAAGTTTGCGCTCGGGAAACTGGTGCAATGACAGCGGAGATGAGCTTAGTCTTGATCTGCTCATAGAACTTGCAAGAGCTGGCAACAAGACGCTTCAATCGATTTTTGCTAAATCTGGAAATATAATGGGTCTTGGCATTGCTGCACTCATCCAGCTTTTTCACCCGGAAAAAATCATATTTTCAGGCGATGGGGTAAAGTCAGGCGAGCTTTTGTTTGAACCGATGAAGAGATCAATTGAAGAACATACAAACTCAGATTTGATAAAGCCTGTGCAGACCATTGTGGAAAAATGGAAAGATTCTGACTGGGCACGAGGTGCTGCCACCATAGCCCTTAAAGAATTCTACAAACACCCCTTTAATTCGTGAGGGAGAGAATAAAAAGATAGGAAATCAGCCACCACATTTAAAAGACCAAAGAAGGATAAAAAGGGGCACCTCCTTTCTTTTGATACTTGTCTCATTATGTCACCACTTCTGGTGATACGGGGAGTTCCGTTCCTAACGGGAACTTCCGGTGAGGTGCCTTTTATAAGATTATCACGTCGTTGCTTGAATCATAACTCTGTCTTCGACAGATTTTTAACGAACTCTCTGCCTAAAAGATACTTCCTGTGCTCCTTCACGTACGAGATTTTTCCCGTGAATGTAACTAATACGTTGTTCCCAAAAACCTAACATCATAGAAAGGTGTTTTAAAGCTTTAGAGAAGCAAGATTTTTCAGAATAACCTAACAGGAAAACAGCATTTGGAAATCCCAGATGGTTCCAGACAATTAATGGCATGATTAGAATACGAATATACGGTTTTTCTTTTTGATATGCCTGTGATTAAATTTATCGAACGCCTCGATTTAAGAAAAAATATCTCGTTTCCGGATGGAAACTAAATAAGCACCATCAACAA
>CAXMTO010000050.1:0-14241 GCA_964196355.1 uncultured Myxococcota bacterium | reverse complement strand
GCCCCGCGGGCCGAAATTTTTCAAAAACTCAGGGTCGGTTGGATAATCACGGTGCTCAGGTTCCTCTGACGCATTCAGGTGATAGAGCGGCCCATAGAATTCATCGAAACCATGATTAGTGGGCAGGTGATTATCTTTGTCACCCAGATGATTTTTCCCGAACTGGCCTGTGGCATAACCCAGGGGCTTGAGAAGCTCTGCAAGGGATGGGTCCTTCTCGTGCATACCAAGTTCCGCACCCGGCATGCCTACTTTGGTGAGGCCGGTACGGAAACCACTCTGGCCAGTAATAAATGATGCACGCCCAGCCGTACAACTTTGCTCAGCATAGTAATCGGTAAAGATCATGCCCTCTTTTGCAATACTGTCTATGTTGGGCGTTCGGTATCCCATAACTCCCATAGAATATGCGCTGATGTTACTCTGGCCGATATCATCTCCCCAGATAATGACAATATTCGGTTTATCCCCTGTTGCAGCACTGGTAATTCCAGGAAACAAAGATATTGAACAGACTGCTATCAGTAAAAAACAACAGGGAAAACTAAAACCTTTTTTAAAATATTTTGCTGTCATAAGGCACCTCTTTTGTTTACTACGATGGACGAACAGGAGTGACCTGAGTGGTCCCCTGACATCTTCATATTTCACGCCATAGCTGACCACTCAGAGTTATCAGCAATTACTTCATATCGTATTTTTTCTTGAATTCCTTGATCATCTCTGCCTGTGCCTCGTCAGCAAGTTTCCAGTGTCCAGCTTTGATGAAATCACTTAATGGATCAGGAACAGTCCCTTTTGCCGGTGGATTCGGTGGCTTATTGGGGCCGGCCACGGACCATGCCTGATCAGGAGAAACAATCATTCGTTCAACTATCGCTTCTTTTGAAATGTTCCAGACCATATTGTCGACGGCAAGTGACAATGGGCCGCTATAGGTTTCCCTGACGCCCATTAATATATCATCATGGGTAGCCTGTTCATTAAAGAAGTGATAACCGACAGCATGCCGAGGTTTAATAGTGCTCATTACCTTACCAAAGGCCTGTGGTGAGGTATGAATCTGGGTGCCGACTCCCAGGGCCTGTCCAGGTGACTGGCCATAAAATTTGACAAGGTCGGGTGGTGTCAAAAAGGTTTCATGAATAGCCAGGTCTGCATTGGCAGCATATTTAATGTACCATTTGTTCGGGAACGTATCCCCACCAATGACGACCTTGAGGCCCGCATATTCGAGGATAAAACTCACAGGGCCATCACCCGCATGGATTGCAGGCAGGGTCTTGATCGTAACGTCATTTTCCTGATACACCACAGCATTCTCTGCCTTATAGTCAAACTCCTTGACGGTAATTTCCCCCGGCTTGGGGCTGAGAACAAAGTTTCTTGTTCTGGCATCCCAGGTAAAGGCTTTCAAGAAATGATCAACCGCATACGCCGTTCCCATATCTTTAGTCGCCCCTGTGGGCCCCCAGATTCTCAACGGACCGGTGCGTCCTGCCGTCCATCCGCCAGCCCACAACGTTGCCAGATCACCCCAGTGGTCAGTATGAAGATGGGTAAGGAATACTTTATTGAGAAAATCGTATGGAATCATCAGGGCTGCCACATTGGTCATGGAACCGGTACCGATATCGAAAAGGAACTTGTCGCCATTACCGACTTCGGCCAGGAAACAGGTGGCAGCCTGGTCGCGCCGGGCAGCTGGCAGGCCTGTTCCACAGGCAATAAGCCGTATTTCATCCTTCTTCAGCTCTTCGGTTCCAGGGTAATAAACATATCTGTCAGGTGCAGTTCCTGTTGGCGACTTCACAGCTCCTCCTGCCGCAAACGCACCTGAAGTGGCGAACAAAACTGACAGGACCAGAGACATACCCATCATCGACAATTTTATATGAATTTTCACAATAATTTCCTCCTCATTGAGTTACATTGCAATTAAATTGACCTGCCGCGAAACTGCTCCGCTCACCGCTCATTCTGCAGCTTTAAAAGTCCGAATTAAAACTATCTTTGAACTCGCGCCAGATGCAGACTCTGCCTGGTACCAGTGTTTTGATAACTTTGTGTTTCATCAGACGTTCCTCCAAAACAAATTAAGAAATGGTTCATGGGCTTGTTATTCTAAGAACCGTTGACCCATTCAGGCTTCTATGCATATTTCTAATCCTGTTGAACATCAACGGCCCAGTGAATAGCATCTATCAATGCCGAATCATCAACAGGTTTTCTGAAAAAACTTACTGCACCTGCTCTCTTGGCTTCATCTCTTTCATTCACAGAATCAAAACCTGTGAGAATAATCACAGGAATCCGTGACCCTCTGTCGATTAAGGCTTTCTGGAGCTCAATCCCGCTCATTCCTATCATTGTGACATCTGTAATGAGACAGGCATTTTCATCCTGAATATCACATTCAAGGAATTTTTTAGCTGACTCAAATACCATCACCTTCATATTTGCCGAAAAGAAAAGCAGCTCCAGCGACTGTCGAACGGATTTGTCATCATCAACGACGTAAACAAGTATTTCGTTTTCATCAGGCATTATTGACTCGCGTCATGGCAGGAATACGATATGGATTTCGTGATTGCTGAAATTATAATTAAAGCAGAGAGAAAAGCAATTGCACTTTGGTACATTGTCCTTTAGTACATTACTCCAGAAACACTGCAATAAATAACAAGAAACTTAGGAATGTAATTTGAAATTATGTGGTTACACATACCACCAAGGTACTTATACCCTTCAAGCAGGTACCGAAAAGAGTGCAGGAAAAAAGGCGCACTCAATCCATCGTCAGGAAAGGTCTGCAGGTTTAATTCCTGCTCTTTCTGTGAGGCGAACAAGTTCAGCTACAGATTCAATACTCAACTTTTCCATAATTTGTCTGCGATGCGCTTTGATAGTGCGCTCAGAAATATCCAGTTCATAGGCTACCTGTTTATTTCGGGCTCCGGTAATAAGGTGTTTCATCACTTCGTATTCCCTTGTTGTGAGAGAATCAAGTTGTTGCCTGATAAATATACGCGCCTCAGTTTTCGATGCCTGAAGTAATGCCTCTTTGACAGCCTCAAGAAGTTCTCTGTCATCAAATGGTTTGCAGAGAAAGTTGACCGCACCCTTTTTCATCGCCTGTACACTTAAAGGAACTGTACTGTGGCCACTTATAAAAATAATAGGTATACCATAATCCATTGATACGAGTTCTTCCTGTAACTCGATACCACTGAGGCCCTGCATTTTTATGTCTAAAATAAGGCAGGCCGGCACCCACTCATCACTCTTCCAATTGAGAAATTCTTGTGCAGAACCGAATGTTCGGGCCTTGAAGCCAGCCGAGGTTAACAACAAACTAAGCGCATTTCTGACTGAGGGGTCATCATCAACTATGTAGATTGAAGGTATCGTTTTTGTCATTTTTAATATTTTTAAAATTACTTCACGCTTGGCTGATGCTTGGTAGGGTCAAAGAAAATGTTGTGCCACCCTTAGTGTTTTTTTTCACTGTAATTTCGCCGTTATGTGCGTCAACAATAGACCTGCAGATGGATAGCCCAAAGCCAATCCCCTTTAACTTTGTCGTTACAAAGGGTTCGAAAATGGTTTCCATTATTTCAGATGGAATGCCGCTGCCTGTATCTGAAATAGAAATAGTGGCGCTGGTCTGGTTTTCAGGTTTCGTAGATATGCTGATAGTACGTGTGTCAATTGGTTGAGTACCCATAGCATCCATGGCATTTGTCAACAAATTAATCAATACCTGCTGTATTTGGATGAGATCACCAAAAACAACTGAAACTTGGTGATGGAATTCTAAGTGTATTGAAGCATTCTGACGGACGATTTCGCTGTTCATTAAGGTTAGAACATCTTCGATAACAGAGTTAATTTTGAGTAATTCTTTTTGCACCCGTCTTTTTTTTACCAACTGTCGCAGCTTATTTATTATAGATGCAGCCCTTTTGTTGTCATCGACGATACCATGAAGTGCTTTTTTCGTGTTCACCACATCAGGTTTTTCTGATTCCAAAAAACGGATACCTGCCTGTGCATAACTTCGCATTGCTGCAAGTGGTTGGTTTATTTCATGTGCCAGTGCTGATGTCAAGGCACTAACTGTAACAAGCCTATCCATATGTGCCAATTCAGATTGAAGCTGGTGGGTCTCAGTTTTATAAAACTCTCTCTCCGTAATATCGCGATTGCTTGCTCGTACACCCCTCTCTTTTCCATGGGAATCAAATACTGATAGACAAACGTGTTCAACCCAACGAATTTCACCGTCAGCTCTTTTAATACGAAATTGAATTATTTCTGACTTTCCATCGTCGTTATAACCACAAATGTGCCTATCCCAGATTTTTCTATCCTCGGGAAAAATGATCTCCCGGAGCAAAGCGGGTTTGTTTATGAATTCCTGGGCTGAATAATCACTAATTCTCCGACATGAGGGGGAGACATATTGCATCGACTTGTCTAAATCTTGCCAATATTCCCAGTCGTAAGTGAAATCTGAGACTGTTTTGTATTTTTGTTCGGCTATCGACAATTTTTCTTTTGCTCGAAAGAGTCTTTTTTTTTGGAACAGAAGGTAAGAAATAATCGATATTAAGAATGAAAAGAGTATGGCCAGGAAAATAATCTGGTGCTGATACTTGTCCCAAAGAGTGAATTCCTTAAATAGTACAATGCTACCAGGAGGTAGTTCGTCCTCTGAAATAGACCAGCGACGTAGCTGGCGCCAATCAAACATGTAGCGAGATTTGGGAACCTGGATTATTGGGATATCAGAGGGTTTTTCACCATTTAAAATACGTAATCCCAATCGAGCGATCTCTTCCGCTTCCCGTTCGAAACTACCCATGTGGCCACCAACTATCCCGGTTCCAAGGGTTACATCCCAAAATGAGTAAACAGGCACAGCAGCTGCCTTTGTGATCATTGCAAGAGATTCGTTGCCAACAAATTCTCTTCCAGACCCATCTAAAAGAATCGGTAGAGAGATGATTATTGAACTCGACGGGAGATTTTTTACCTCTTCAAGAAGATTGGGCATCGGCATGCCTGTAAGATAAGAAAACTCAAGACTATCTTCATATTCCTTATATTCTCGACGTAGACTGTTTATCCATTTACTAATAATTGGGCCCGCTCCACCAACAACGACAATGTGTCGTGTCTCAGGGTGCAGTTTTATAGCTAAGTCTAGCGTCTCTCTGTAGTCGATGTCAGTAAGATATCCTGTGAAATTCGGAGGCAGATCGATACTATCAACAAATTCTTTTTCCACACCACCAAAAACAACAGGAACATTCGGAAAAATATCCGCTCCATGTTCTAAAACTAAGTCTACTGATGCATTTAAAACGGGAATAATGAGATCCGGTTTTGGGTTTTTATACTTATAACCGTATAAATCAACCAAAAGCTTAGTAAGTTGCTTATCTTTGGCATGTGATAAATCGAGATGTTCTATATTAATGATGAATTCGAATTCTTGATCAGCTCCAAGGATTGACCGGATTCCCCTCGCCCACTGTGTGGCAATCGGCATGGTAGGGCGAAAAGAGAACAGCACCAGGATTTTTTTCCGTTCTCTTTGCTCTACACCATTGGCAAGAGACGCAAATAACAAAAAAAATACCAAAAATGGATAGATGCCTTTTAACATCTTAGATTTTGCCCCTTTTATCTGGGTTCTGATGATGGCAAATCTGGCCGACAGTTTTTTGAGATACCACAAATAAGCTATTGGTAATTCAAATAGTCCCACAACATCTGCCTGCCAAAGTGGCAGTCGTTCAGTGCTGCCTCTGCTGAGAAAAGTATCATATTATTAATTTCAAGTCATTTATCTTTTCATAACACTCTACATGAGGAGGAAATGAGTATGAATATCAAACCCCTGAAAAAAGCAGTGTTGTCGGCTTGTTTGTCGGTTAGTATTTTGGGGGCCTCTGGCAGGGCTCTCGTTTTACTGGTAAACAGACGCCTGGGTACGATGCTCCGTGTTCAGGTAGGAAAATCCGATCTAATACGGCTGCATCTCCTGCCGCGATATGGTTTTTTAAGTGTATGTCAGCCACTAAAAACGATCAAAGCAAATACAATAAAAACGGCCGGAAACAGCCAACTGCAATGTCTATCCAGTCGCAGCGCCAAGGATTCCCTGCCAATTGTCGTGAGATAATTCGTCGTAATTGATTCTATCAGAGCCATGAAAACCAGAATAGTCGATCCGGCTATAAATCGGTCCATAATCGTGAAATAGCTCAATCGGGGTAAGATAGCGCTCATGGCAAACTGAAAGGCGATCAAAGTCAGCATGGAGGTGGCAGACATGCTGATCTGAGGTCCCACCTGGGAAGGTTTGATCCAAAAAACAGTCCATGACATGAAGACAATCAACATCAAGGGCATGATGACTTTCCATACAAAATAACTAGATCGGCGCTTTGCAGTAATATAAAACTCAAAGGCGGAGTGATTGCTGTTGAGGATTTCAAAATATTGGGGAACTACCTTTGCATCGACACCTGATATGTCCCAGTCTGGAATATTAAATGTATTGGGATTTCTGCCGGTGACGGAATCGTCAATGGCGATCTTGACATCTCTGTCGCCATATTCCACGCTGAGAAGCGAGAGTACGATATTCTGGGTGTCGAAAGGA
Organism: uncultured Myxococcota bacterium; assembly: GCA_964196355.1. GTDB lineage: Bacteria > Desulfobacterota > Desulfobulbia > Desulfobulbales > Desulfocapsaceae > Desulfomarina. Next base: position 7,565 of record CAXMTO010000050.1, on the reverse strand, counting down.
AAACGGTGTGCGTCATAGACAAAAACCAACGACCCAGTATATCGCTGTGCCTGACGCAGGCGTCCCCCCTCAAGGACCTCAACCGATTTTGAAAGATGGGGAAACAGGCGACCGAAGTTGATAATATCGATCTGGGGCGTCCAAATGTCATTAAGTTTAAACTGGCATCCTTCGAACCCGACCATTCGATGATCTGTCCACTCTTGAGTCACCATGAAATCGGCAGTAATGGTTTGACTGATGTCCTGAATTCCTGTGACATCAATTAATCGCAGGCCGACACTTACTTCTGTTGGCTGATCAACCGGGCTGGGCCGTACATCTGCTTTGACCTCTCCCAGGTTGCAGTCGACAGCAGGAAGGTTCTGGGCGTTGACGACAACCGAAAAAAAGAGGATAAGAAGAATTCCAAAAAAGAATGGTCTCAGGTGTTTCAGCAATATTGTTTTCGCTCTGTTACTCATGAAAGATACCTCTCGATTGTCAGCCCAAAATACTTATAAATATCACCGGTAATAAAGAGCCCACTGTCATTTAGTCCGTTCTGCCTGCAGCTTTTGAAGTATTGTGGATCTATTCTCATCAAGAAATTTTTGTAACTTCAGGTCATAATCATCTGGGAACCTGTACGTTAAAACGCCACCTTCATATTTGTACGCCTCTAGACCCCGTTCAAGTGGTCCTTCATTTAAGAGAAGCAATATCAATAGATCACTGCTGACCCATGGGTTCCCGTACCACGAGTCGTGGGCGCCCCCTACTTTGAGTGATTTTGACCCACTAACGTCCAGGATATTGAGTACAGATGTCTCAGAGGCATCTATCAGAATTTGAAACTCTTCATCAGTTAATTCGCTTATATCCGGTCGGCCTAAACGTGACTTATGGTTCAAGAGGGCAGAGAATCGCAGGACAGAATCTTTAGTATTGACATTTAGAGTTACACGCTCAACAATATCTTTAAATTTCAAGTACCTCTCTACAAATGGTTCAAGAGCAGTATCAGGTGCCGCAAAATATACCTCGCCGATTCGCAATTTCTTTTTCAATTCGGCTTTAGGTAAATTTGGATATTCATCATGAAAATATGCAAGCCCGGGAGCTGCCACTTGTGCTCCTGCACTGTAGGCAATTATATTAATGTTCTTGGCGATTGTGTGGTGTGCCAGTAATTCAATGAGCCGTGCAAAGGCAGGAATAGTCTCTTTGGCATGAAGAACGTCGGTTTTATATCGAAGCAGGTTTTCAGCCGATGGCCAGGAGAATGTTAGTACAATTGAGTTATGTCCTGTGAAGTGAAACAGTTGTGCTCCCTGCGCTGTTGCCCTGTAAAAATTTGAATTCGCACCATGAACGTAGACAAGTATATCTTTATCAACCCTTTTCTTCAGCAACTCGTTAATTTCGTAAAAGAAGCCGTCGGCCTGGGGAGACGTCTTTCTCAGATCATCGCTTAGATGGTATGATGCCATCTCCCTCACATACTCTCTTTTAAGAAGTAGCTCTTCACTCCTCTTTTTTTGCAGTGAGATTTCATATATTTCATCCCAGCTCCGCCCCTCTCCCCCTACACTATCAACTACGAACCCTAATCTCAGGTTTTCTGATGGGAAAATGGTATAAGCACCTGATCGATTAGATTCATCAACAGGCTCTCTATTTGTAGCATAGAGGGTAGTCAACAGGTTTTTATCTTTATTGTCATCCGCCAGATCAAAAAGAGGCGCACCAGACCTCATGCCTACCGGTGATGGCATCAAGTACACCTTCGGCTGACATCCAACAGCAAAGATGCATAGTAATAACATAATTCCGGTATACAATTTTTTAAAAATCATGACCTCCACGCGTATCAGCAGTTCATCTAGAATACCAAAGAACATAATGCCCTGCGGGCAATAAAAGCAAAACTCATCTGCATATCAACTTCTGATATGCAAATTCTCAAACAATGTTCCATATTTTCAAAAACCTGATTAGAATTCAGCCTCACTATGGATGCGATTCAATCAGGACAATTTACCTTAAAACAGATATTACAACAAAACTGGTGCTCTTTTCTTGATGTTTATCCTCTACACTTTGAAAACCATCGAATTCATCCGAAAGCTAATCCGTCACATTCCACCACATTATTTCAATGTTATTCGGCACTACGGCATACTGGCAAGCCGGGTAAAAACCAAGTTTAAAGAAATAACTGACAAACTTCTTGCAACACCACCCACTGTAAAGAAAGCAAAAAACTGGAGAGAAAGACAGAAGATATTCCAAGGCAAAGATCCACTACTCTGTAAAATCTGCCAAAGAGCTATGATGTTTGTCTCGGCTCACCTTCCCAATCCCTTAAAATCAATCAGAGCATCCTTTCAAACGACTTTCTCCTGATCCCGTACCTGCAACTACCATAAAACAGTTGCGTCTTCTTCAGCAAAACAGGTCATTTCTATCGTTTTTGTTCAGACTCTGGCTTCAAAATCGAAACAATAACGCTCGGATTATTTCTTGGCCTACAAAATTCTTCTTATAAACGACCCTCTTGTCCATCAAAAATATTTAGAGAAACTTTGTTTTTCCGATACATGTACATAGAAATAGTAGGATTTATGATGAAGCATTTTTCTGCTCTCGGTTAGAAATTAACCTGAAAGCGGGACATGATGATATCGGCTCTGCCGTTGTCGATTAATGGTTCGGTGCGGTCTTGTACATTGGTTTTAATGTAGTTGACCATGAAGCGAATCTTGCGCCGAAGGTACCAGTTCAAACCAACGGTGATGTTACGTTCCTCACCACCATTGATATACTTATCATTTAGATCAACATTGGAGAGACGAAGGGCCAGTTCCAGGGCACCCCACCCGCTTTCCCCGAGACGGAACTCACTTTCCGGGGTTATCCCGGCAAAGACTCCGGCCGAAGTCTGATACTTTCTAGACTCACCGGTGAGAGTCCAGGTGCCCTGAAGATACCAGCCGCTGAAATTAAGAGAGCTCTCAGAATCGACAAAATTATGGAAATATTCACCTTGAACCGACCAGGGGCCTTTCATCCAGGCCGCCTCGAGGCTGACCAAATTCTGACCCTGGTTATAAACAAGCGAGGTGTCAACGAGTCTATCATCAGTCAGACGTGACTCGGGCCTGGTCCTGAACTCAGCAGTAGGATCATCCCTATCATCGTTTCGAAAACGATGAAGGTAGGAAAAACCGAGATGCACCAGTTCCCTCCCCTCATCCTTGTAGATCGGGATTCCCGTGATGCGCCCTGCCAGATCAAAACCATTGGCATCGGACACTTGGTCCTGGGCGTCCCCCACGTCACTGTAAGAACCAGTGTTGAGAAAAAAACCGCCGGCCCAGGTCACCTGCTCCTCCTTCCATGTCCCGTTTGCAGTGACACCTATGTTCCTGAAAGGCGTAAACGACCGGGTCGGCAGCGTAGGCTCCATAAAGGTCAGATAATTACTGCTTGTCAGCATATCAAGCGAAAAAGGCTCTTTCATATAACCGAAGGTGAAGTGGGGCAGGATGGAGCCTTTGGTGAAGCGAATCCACTGGTCTTTTATATCTCTCACGTTGGCGAAATCAATCTCAAACTTGAATTCAAGTATATCCCAGGCATGGCCAAAGAAAGAAATGCTGAAGCGACGGAGATCGTCATGAGAGCCATCGAAATCCGGGAAAGCTGCCTGCAATTCATCGTCAGCGTTGATGTAGCCCAAATCATAGTTCATCTTGCCGCCGATCTTGAGATCAAAACGATGTGCAGGTCCGGTCAAACTGATGCCCTTGTCCCAGTAGATGTAATTGCCGACAGAGTCCTGCTCATCATTCTCTTCAGCAAAGACAGGCGGCAGACAGGCCAGGCTGATGAGAAGTGTCAGCAGGCCAATGCCCCATCTTATGTTTCCAATTTTCGTCACAGGTTTCTCAACGATGATTAATTCTTTACGGGTTAGTTTTATGAACGATCTGTTTCCTTTATTCCAGCATTCTCTTTCAGCTCATCAATCCATTCTCGACGGTTGCTTTTTAAAAGACCGGCAGTCATCACCAGCCGCACAAGAGCATTGTTGTTACCATCTTTGTTGGATACATTACGAACCCGTTCCAGCAACTCGCCCCAGACTTGGAGGATCTCTTCAATATATGCAACATGACCTTTGAGTTCCAGATCAGCATCTTCATGGTAAGTTGATAATAAGAACTGTTTGACCAGGTATGATGAAAGGGTGATAAGTAATCGCTTTCTAAGGTATCCCTAAAAAAGCCGGCTCCCTGATCGAAACCGCTCCATTTGCAGTCATCAACCTATCCTTTTCAGGTTTACCTTGCAAGATTTTCTTCGTTCAATCACTGGGCTCCTGTAAGGTACCCTGCCTTACAGGTCAACTACAGATTCACACAGACTCCTTCAGGCTACAGTATTGTTAGAAATTATCAGGAAATGGACATCAACCTCCTGATATCATGTCGTTTCAGTCAAATGCACTCATGGCAGCACTTTCCCGCACCATGCAATCACAGCATTTCCACATCAACAAAAGGCTCCTCATAGTCAGGCCAGCCATCATCGTAAGGAATTATCTCGACTCGCCTATAAATTCGGGTATTGCTGCTAGTGGTGCGCGCTGATTCTTCCTCTCCTTATATTCATTTAGGTGTGTCAGTATCTTCTTGATTACCGTCCTTTGGTAAATGAAGCTGATGATCTTCATTTCACCAGTGCACTTGGGGGACTGAGCTTGCCATGTATCAGTGGGCACTTAGTTAAGGTACTGTTATGATCGGATATAATTAGACAAGTAGTTGCCAATATTATACATATTTTGAGCACAATGCTGCATTTACATTAGGAGAATGATGTCTACTGGCAACCTTTTGTTAGAAAGGGTGACTGTAGGTTGAGATGTTTCCTGAGAAGGTGTCACAAGTGAACAACCTGTTTTTAGGAATATCTGCACTCCAATCCCCGAACAGGACAATCTTACCTTATCTGTACATCTCTTCACCGCGTGTGTGGCTACCTCTACTTGATATTTCTGCTGTGAGCCTCTGGTTTTCAGCAGGCCGAACGCCTAACACATTTAAACTTTTCGTCTATCCGAGATGGTTCCAGAAAATTAATAATCTGGAACCATCTTTGATCGTATAATGCTCCATTTTCCGTTGGTTTTCTGGAGTCATTCTTGAAACTTTTCAGGTATAAAATGCTCCTTTTGGAGCGAGATGTTGGGCTATGATCAAATTAAAGCTGAACAGGAAGAAGGCCAACAGCAGGATACTCGCCTGACCCATTTCTCTGCAGTCACTGCGGGGGCTTGATGAAGATAATCATCTTCATTTATGAGCGGAAAGTGATCAAGAAGATACTGGATCATCTTGGAATATTCCAAGAGCAGGAGCACAAGAGAGGGCCACCCTCGTCACCAAAAGAATCTCCAGAAAGAGTTATTGAGCTTTATGACGACCGCTGGCCGGAGTACGAAGAACCGTCTGTTGTTGTACAGACGCATTGATTGTCTGCGACGGGGTAGTGTTGCCAAAAGTATGCGTAAACTGCCTTGTTTTTACTGCTAAACATGCCACAAAGATTGATTTTGAAGTATGTCCTTATTGACAGCCAGAGAAGTTGCAAATTCTAACACGAAAGGGTAGCTTTGAGTTACTGCATAGGGCAAATTTCTTCGAGATGCCTGTTTTTTTAAGGCCCCCTTAGAAAGCGACTACCTATCACCGAGTATTCTGAAGCGGTTTATGTTGGCTGTTTTTTAAATTTCGCCATTCTATGGATAAGTGTGTCTGTAGAAGCCTTTGAAAAGCGGTTTTTTATCGCCCATTCAACGGCACTAACAGTGCAAGCGTTTACTTATCATCTCTCAATAGAGAATTCTGATTATGATTCAGGACTTTTATGATTTCCAGGATGGCAGTGAAATCACCACTGATCTGTGCATCATCGGTGCCGGTGTCGCCGGAATTACAGTGGCCAGGGAATTTCTCGACAAAAACATTGACGTGTGCCTGCTCGAAAGCGGCGGTCCTGATTATGATGGCAGAATCCAGGCACTTTATGCGGGTGAAAATCGGGGACAGCCCTATTACGAACTCGACGATTCCAGGCTCAGGTTCTTTGGCGGCACAACGCTCGTCTGGGGTGGGCGCTGTATGCCCCATGAAGCCATCGATTTTGAAACACGGTCGTGGATACCCCACAGTGGCTGGCCGTTCTCCCGCGCAGACCTTGATCCCTGGTATCGGCGAGCCCATGATGCACTGGAAATTGATGATCCCGTCTATGACGAGCAAGCCTGGAAGCGTTTGGGTATCGTTCCCCCCTCGTTTGATCCTCTTACTATCCGCACAGGATCCTGGCAGTTTGACGAGGCCTTCGCGCGGTTCGACATGGGCAATTGCCAGGATCTGCAGAAGGCGACCAATATCCGTATTCTGTTACATGCCAGCGTTACCAATATCCAGGCAGACCCGTCCTGCAGTTCGGTGCAGCATATCAACATTGCCACCCTGGCAGGCATCAAGGGACGCGTACGGGCAAAGGCCTATGTCCTTGCCGCCGGCGGCATCGAAACACCTCGTCTGCTGCTTGCCTCAAACGGCGTGGCATCGTCGGGTATCGGCAATGATAACGATCTTGTCGGCCGCTTCTTCATGGAGCACCCCCACGGTAGAGCGGCAGAGGTTATCACGCCTGATCCCTACAAGCTCTGGGATACCTTCAGAAAACGACGTGTACCGGGAGGAAAGCTCTATTCTCCGATGATTCGCCCTGGTGAGCGTCTTCAGGAAAAAGCGGGAATTCTGAACACCGCGGTAACCATTAAATGCCAGCGCAGGCCCGAGATCGGTATTTCCGCGGGCAAGGCAGTCTACAAATCGTTCAAGGCCCGTATGCACCCCACCAGGCGAGGAAGAAGAATATGGCGCATCTACAAGAAGACCAACCAGCTCATTCACGCACTCACGGATCGATTGGTTCGTCGTCGGCAGCTCAGCAGCGGGCGTGGCGGCCTGTACCTGATCATCAGGGGTGAACAGGCGCCCAACCCTGACAGCCGAGTCGTACTCTCAGGGCAGCACGATGCTCTCGGGGTTCCCCAGGCGGACCTTGACTGGCGCTTCTCGGATCTTGACAAGCGAACTGTTACGACATTGGTCGATGCATTGCACAACGAATTCCAGCGCCTCGGCCTGGGGAGCGTGATACCGGAAGAGTGGCTTGCTGACACTTCCCCTGCCTGGCCTGTGGATCCCACCGTCAGTAACCACCCTATCGGCGGCTATCACCACATGGGGACAACGCGTATGGCCGACGATCCCAAACACGGGGTTGTCGATGCTGACTCATGCGTCCACGGCATCGGTAACCTCTATGTGGCAGGGAGTTCCGTGTTTCCGACGTCCGGATGGGCCAATCCCGTGCTTACCACCATGGCCCTGACATTGCGGCTGGCCGATCACCTGAAGGTTGAGTTTGAAAAAGTATATAAAACAGAAACAATTCAATGAGACATTGTGTCTTTCAAAATTGAATTTAAAGTCACT
>CAXMTO010000049.1:0-17332 GCA_964196355.1 uncultured Myxococcota bacterium | reverse complement strand
GCAAGCGCAAAATGCTCGACAATCAGTGCTGAGCTATACCCAAAATCTTTTGAAGTCAAAGATTTTACCTTATAATTGCCTGGTTCCTGCAACCTGACTCCAAATACTTGTATTCAATCACTACGTGCAGGTGATTTAATGCGGCATTTGGGTCTCGGATTAATTTTTGCGAGGGACAACCCTGATATTCGGCTTCAGCTGTCCTGCATTTGCTTGCTATTAATTTTTTATTTCAACTCTATCTCTACAAATGAAAAATCATAGCTGTTGGTATTGACCACATTATGTTCAATACCAATACTCCTGGAATATGGTTTTCCGGACAATAGGGATACTTCTGTTTCGCCTTCTTTTGTTTCAAGCAATAATTGACCGTCCGTCAACGGGACGACCACATAGTCACGTTCATGACGATGCCATCCGGTTTCTGCACCCTGTTCGAATTGCCACTTGGTGACAATAACACGATCATTGTCAATTTCAATTGTTGAATTTGCTTTGGCTCTTTTGGATTCCATTTGTCCCCTTTAATAATTGAATTGTCATAGTGACTTCACAATCCTATCAAACTCATCAAATTCGACGCATTTCAGTGGCTGCTGGGCAATTCTGAGTAAGCATTTATTGCAGGATGTGCATTTCGCAGTGCGCTTATCTGCGGTTTTTAGAAATCTTTTTGGCAGATTTGGTTCACAAATCAGCGGGCGACACAAGCCCACCAAATCCAGTCCCTCATCCAACAGTTCCTCCATCACGTTTAGTGAACGAATTCCCCCTGTGATTGCCAAAGCACTTTTGCCGATCTCTCGCCGAAAAGGTTTCACAGCATCTCGGAAATAAGCCTCTTTGGTCCCGGCTTTCTTTTTCAGTTTTGCCCTGAGTTTTATCTGATCTTTAAGACCGCCGCTTAATTCAATCAAATCTACTCCTGCATTTACGAGATTCTTAGCGACCTCAGTATAATCTTCTATTTCCTGCCCTCCCTCATGGAAATCTGCACAGTTTAATTTCCATAAAAGAGGCATGTCATCACCCACTTTCTCACGAATAGCGTAACAAATCTCTTTGACAAAACGTATTCGTTTTTTAAGATTTCCACCCCAACTATCAGTTCTGTTATTGCTTATAGGTGACAGGAATTGACTGATAAGATAACCATGAGCGCCATGGACGGCAACGGCATCAAAACCAGCTCTTTTAACTCTCAGGGCTGCCTCTCCAAAGGCGTTAATGACATCCCATATTTCAGGTTCAGTAGCGTTTTTTAGAGAGTAGTGGGTATTTTGTGCGCCATAAGAATAGCCGAATTGACCCATCCCTCCATGATGCAACTGTACTGCAGATTTGCTTCCATCACCGTGAATAAGAATCATTCTAGCAATTTTAGCCAAGCCTTCTATGTGTTGGTCGCTCCAAGCAGCCAGCTGCCGATTCCATACTTTTGCTTTTTGTTCAACAGCACACGCTCCGGAGATAATTAACCCGACTCCTCCAAGCGCTAGATCGTAGTACAGTTTTAATAGGTCATCGGTCACAATGCCATCTTCGTTCGCCATATTTTCCATGGTGGCGGAACGTAAGAATCTATTCTTTATAGTCATGTTCTTTATTGACATTGGACTTCCTACTATTTTCATTAACGCTACCCCTGTTGAGGTTGGTGATAGGTGATAAGTAGTCGCCTTTTAGGGGTGCCCTAAAAAGCCGGCTTCCTGCGCTAAACCGCTGCAATTACGATCATCAGGATAGCCTTTTCATGCTGATCATTCAAGATTTTCCTCATTCACTCACGAACCTCCTGTCAGGTATCCTGTCACCCAGGTCTGCAACTGATTCACGCCAACTCCACCAAGCTAAAGACTGGGACAAATAAACACTACCACGATATCATCTCACTGAAATCATATTATTTTTATCAAGTACCTGTCAACACTATCCCACTTCATGCAATCACAATGTCTGCGCATCAGAAAAAAGGCTCCTCATAGTCAGGCCAACCATCGTCATACGGCTCTATAATTGTCTCAACAAATTTGGCAGGAGACGGTAGGTTCAAGGATTCTTGAATCTACATCATTGTTGGCGGACGTTATTTGGAAGGTTGTCGCTGGGATATATTCTGATGGTGCGCACGTGCACATCACCGGGAGAGATGACCAAAAAATCAGGCTGGAGACAGGAAAAGTGGAAGGGCGCACGTGCTCACTTCCACTAGTATCGCCAAAATGCTAATTATACCTGTAAGTATGCCAAAGACAGCGTAACTTGTTTTTGGTAAGTTCCTTTCCAGGTAGACCACAGAGTGCCCATAACCCAATTACTACTGCCGGAATTAGTAATATCGCTAAAAGACATTGACCAAATATGAATAAATAAGCAGGAATGGCACCACTACTATCAGCGAGATGAACAAACGCAACAAATACCCAAACAATCCAGATCACTATTGCTGCAATATAGCTTCTTTTTGTACACATTTATACAGCAGATGAGAAGTGGGCAGGTTGAGAAAGCCGCTTCAATGACTAGATTGGAGAGTCTGTTTAGGAATTACATAAAGGGAGATCGACTCAAGCCGAATACCTTGAGGAACTGTAAACATGTTATATTTTTCTATCTTTCCGACTGGCTTCAGTTCTCAACTGTCGGCACTGATGAGGAAGTTGTTCGAGCATATATCCGCGATGAAGAACAAGAAGATAAACGCCTTGAACAACTGAAGTTATTTTAACTATTGACCACCGAATGGTGGTCGGTGAATCTTTTTAACATACCGCTTTGAGCGGTCCATAATTTAAAGCCACTGGTTTTACCGGTGGATAATTACTCTCTCTATAGAGGACACTATTCTGGATGGAAAACCCGCCCAGCAATACAGATTCAGAAACGTTATCAGTGTGCTGTTTACTGTGTTGATTGTTATCTTCGTGCAGCATCAAACTTTACCATCTTACAGGTGGGTTACGACAACGGCGATTACTTCATCGAACCCTGTAGTAAGATTTAGAGGATGATACGAAAAAAAATGAAGGAACTGATCTCGCAGCAGAGATAGATTTGTGATTGAAATGTATAAAAAAAATGAAAATTCGGTTGGTATTGTTGCTCTCTTGTGCTCAAATGGGGAGCAACATGGAATGCAACGTCCAGGTGGAAGTTTATAAAATGAGGCAACCATAGCAAACCTCCCTTCGGAAGCTACTTTTTCAGCATTTTTGCGACTTTGAAGAGTGCTACGATGAACTCTTTCAGAACACGTAAGCCAGGAAGCTGGGAAAGTGACAGGATATACCGTCACGAGCGGGGACTTACTTACCCTGTAAAACGATCCAGAATCATGTTATATTTGTAGAGCGATTCTCACTAACAGGAAGGTGCCATGCAAAAAGAGAATCGTTCCGACGACAACGTACACGCTGATGTCCGGCAATCAATGCGCGGATTAATAAAGTTATTTTTTTGTTAAAATACGAAAACTTGAATAACACTGTTCCTTATGGATATCACTCTTCGACAAATAAAATATTTTATAGCAGCAGCAGAGACGGGTAAAATTGCTTCAGCTTCCACCCTGCTCAGCATATCACCATCATCGATTACCGAATCTATCAAAGAATTGGAAAAGATAGTCGGGGTAACTCTTATTACCCGACATCACAGAGGTATAAACCTCACTTTTGATGGATTCCGTTTCCTTAAACACTGCTATAATATAAATGCTTCGGTCTCGGACGCCGAGTATGCATTGAAAAATTCCTATACGGATATCTCAGGTGACTTGTCGCTAGGTGTCACCATTACTGTCTCTGGTTATTTCCTGGCCTCTCCTCTGGCTAGATTTAAGCGGACTTTTCCGGGAATAAAGGTGCATCTGGTGGAATATCCAAGAGACAGAATCGAGTTAATGTTGATGGAAGGAAAACTTGATGTTGCAGTATTGCTGGTATCTAATGTTAATAATGACAACCTGTTTTCTGAAACCCTGGTCTGCTCTAAAAGAAGACTCTGGACCTCAGTTAACCATCCGCTATGTTCAATGACGGACATCACCCTAGAAAATATCTCGCAAGAACCATATATACAGCTTATGATTGATGAAGCTGGAGTCAGGCATATGGATTTTTGGCGTAAGCATGAAACCACTCCCGATATTCGTTTTCGAACAGAGTCTGTTGAGGCTGTCAGGAGTCTCGTTGCTGTTGGATCAGGTATTACGATTCTATCTGACCTTGTGTATCGCCCATGGTCTTTGGAAGGGGACCGCATTGAAGCCCATAATGTAATTGATCATGTTCCAACAATGGATATCGGTCTTACCTGGTCAAAGCACAGAACGGTCAGTAAGGTCACCAATAGTTTTATAGAGTTTTGTCTCATGGAATTTACATCTGGTAATCCTAGGGCAAACGTAGCTAATGTTAAGAAGCTTACGTAAAAAAATGAAAATCAGTGTTGATTTGCCAAACGTGTACATTTTTGATATGCAAAAGTCCAAAGATGAAGAACCTCTGGCGCAGTAGTTTGAAAGTTCACTGTCTTTAACCCACATTTCTCATGTCTTTTTTGATATGGGCTCCAGGTATAAACTTTACTGGATATCATGCTTCTCTCTTGTGTACAGTATGTTCACAACTTCACATTCTAAAAAAGTCACCCCATGGGGTGAGCAGATTTCACTGCATCGGCATCGTTGCTGGGCAATTGCAATAGATTACTATGGCTTATTGCTCAGCGATTCACAGCTACAGCAGGTAAGCGCAGACTCCGAACTTTGCTCGTGAGAAATCCGAGCTAAGTATAATTTTCGGAAATCCAATCCAGGCAAGACTAATTCTTATCCTTAGACGTCGGAAAATTCGAATTCTGTTTTCGGATAATACTGACAACTCCCTGCTGACATTTCTGTGTGCGCTATGATAGTCACATTCAGCAAGAGGGGGTAAGCTTCGATATTATCGGGTTGATTTGTTATTAAATCTGGCTTTCCAGCCTGTTTAAAATAAATTCGAGACCCAAAAAAAGAAAATATAATATAAAATCAACAATTAGCGAGGGGTCGTAAAAAACGAATTTGCAAATCAAATAATAGAGTTTTACAATTCCTGCGCTTTCCGATATATAGTGCATTATTGGTTCACGGTGATTGTTTAAGTTAAATTCATAAAAAAGGAGAGGGGAATGAGAAATCTGAATCGTTTGTTAACGTTGGTAGTATTAGCTATTGTTAGTGTGTTTTTCTCCATATCTCAGGTCTCAGCGGAATGGTATCCATTTAATGTACAAGTTTGGGATCCTCCATTTGATATGAATAGTCCCAGATCAGAAATGGAATATACACCTCTAACGAAAGCTTCCAAAAAATGGAATATCTGTGTCTCCTTTCCACACATGAAAGATGCCTACTGGATGGCCGTTGATTATGGTGTTGTCGCGGAAAGTAAACGACTTGGCGTGAATATGCAGCTGGTAGAGGCAGGAGGGTATGTAAATCTCAATAAACAGATTTCTCAGATTGAAGATTGTGTTGCCAATGGTGCCGATGCTGTTGTAATCGGGGCAATTTCCTTTGAAGGACTCAATAATATTGTCTCAGAAATTCGCAAAAAAGGAATTCCTGTCATTGATGTAATTAACGGAATGTCCTCAAAAGAGTTGACTGCCAAGTCTCTTGTATCTTTTGGTGAGATGGGGTCAAAGGCGGGTGAATTTCTTGTTAAAACACACCCTAAAGGTGGCAAAGCGGCCAATGTTGCATGGTTTCCAGGGCCTGCCGGTGCTGGTTGGGTAGAAGCTGGTAATAAGGGGTTTTCTGAAGCGGTGGCGAATGGCGAAATTAAGATCGTTGCTACAAAGTACGGAGATACCGGTAAAGAGGTACAGAGCCGACTTGTTGAAGACACCCTGGAAGCTTTTCCGGATGAAATTGACTACATCGTTGGTACTGCAGTTACAGCCGAAGCGGCAGTGAGCATCGTCAGAGCTAGAGGGCTTGAAAAGAAGGTGAAAATTCTTTCCTACTATTTCACCCCAGGCGTATATCAGGGAATTAAACGTAACAGGATAATGGCAGCCCCAACTGATTCCACAGTGATTCAGGGGCGTATAGCGATTGACCAGGCGGTTAGAGCATTGGAAGGAAAGTCCTATGCGAAGCATGTCGGCCCGAAATTGTACGTTATTGATTCCAGCAATATTACTTCCTTTGATCGTGACAGTACATTAGCACCTGACAACTTTAAGACGACTTTTGTAGTTAAATAGTGTCCGTCTAGAAGCGGATTTTTTCGAATACTTTGATGAGCGATAGATTTTATTACTGCTAGTAATATTGAATAATTGGCTGTGGTAAAATTTATCGCTAACCTCGAATTAGGAAGAAATAACCTGTTTCCAGAAAGATTCTGAGTAGTTTCGGTTACCGACCTTTTATCTTTATTACACTATTATCAAGGTGAAAAGTTGAGTCAGATTTCGCAGAAAATCCCTACTATATCTAATGGTTGCCCTGCCTTGTTGAAATTGGAGAAAATTTCCAAAAGGTTTCCAGGGGTGACGGCTCTCGATAATGTTGATTTTGAACTTCTCAAAGGGGAGGTACATGTCCTTTTTGGTGAAAATGGGGCCGGAAAGTCAACATTGATAAATATCATTGCAGGCGCTCTGAGACAAACTTCAGGAAAAATTCTATACCGCGGTGGTGAAAGCGATTTTTCAAATGTTCATAGCACGAGGAAGATTGGAATTCATGCAGTATTCCAGGAATTTTCGCTGATTCCACAACTCAACGTTGCCCAGAACTTGTTTCTGGGTGTTGAGAAGGGGAGTTATGGGATTCTTGATAAGAAGAAAATGCTTAAACAGGCACAGGAGATCCTGGATCGACTTGGCTTTGAACTTGACCCGAAAAAAAAAATTATCTTTCTCACTCGTGCAGAACAACAAATGGTTGAGATAGCTAAGGTTTTTAGCTCTGATTTATCTGTTTTAATTCTCGATGAACCGACAGCATCTCTCACTGAAAAAGAGACGACCCGACTCTTTTCCCTGATCGAGCAGGCTAAAAAAAATGATGTTGGTATCATATATATAACACACCGAATGGGTGAGATTAGAAGGATTTCCGACCGTATCACAGTTCTACGGGATGGTAAATATATCGCCACCGTAGAAACTGCCAAAGTCACAGATAACGAACTCATTGAGTTGATGACTGGAAGGGTTATTGATCAGATTTTTCCCAAAATTCAATACAGTCCCGGGGAAACCATTTTGTCTGTCCATAACCTTGAGACAGACGACAATTCGGTTCGCGACGTCTCAATGCATTTTAAAAAAGGAGAGATCGTTGGCTTGGCGGGATTGATCGGCTCGGGAAAATCTGAAACCATGCGGGCCTGCTTTGGAATTACAGGGATAAAAAGAGGAAAGGTCTTTTTTGATGGCACTGAATTGAACAGCATCACACCATCAAAAATGCTTGAGATGGGAATGTTTTACATTCCACCTGACAGGCGTATTGAAGGGTTAGTGATGGTGGGAAGTGTCAAGGATAACATGTCACTTGCAGCCTTACCACTGCCACATTTGTCACTCTATTCAACTATTCTCAAACGTAAAAATGTAAGGAAGCTCGCGCTTGATTTAAGCAAAAAGTTGAATTTACAACCATGTGCAATTGAACGCCGAGTTGAACTTTTTTCAGGTGGAAACCAGCAAAAAGTGCTATTGGCAAAGGTTCTTACCAGGGACACCAAACTCTATATTTTTGATGAACCTACGGTTGGAGTTGATGTCGGTACTCGTGCGGCCATTTATGAGTTTCTCCGAGATTTATGTCAGCAGGGAGCGGCCATTGTGTTGATATCATCTGACATGCCTGAAATACTTCATTTGACAAACCGGGTGTATGTCTTTCATCGAGGCAGCATGCGTGCAGAATTAAGTCGAAACGAAATATCTGAAAAAAACATATTACTCCACTTTATGAACAGGAATCCGCTTGAACATGAACAAAAACGACTCTAGAAAAACTGAAAATATGCTGTTTGGAGTGATGAGAAAGGTATTCATCCATATGGGGGTCTTACCGTTTTTAATAATATTAGCCACGGTCATTTTTGCATTACTATCGGATAATTTTTTGACGGTTCGCAATTTAACTAACGTGGCCAGACAATCTACCTATTTAGTGATTGTAACTATGGGCCAGATGCTGGCTCTGCTCACCGGAGGCTTTGATCTATCCGTTGGAACTATTCTAGCCTTGTCTTCAGTAGTTGGGGCCATGGTAATGTCGGCCATGGCTGTAGCATTTCCTGATTCAGTTGTATTGGTTATTTCAGTTGGTTTAATGGGGGGACTTTTAGCTGGTTTGTCTGTGGGAACAGTTAACGGTATTGGAGTCTCTCTTTTCAATGTTAATCCCTTTATGATGACGCTGGGGATGTCTTCCGTGGGTTTTGGTGTAGCCCTTTACCTTACCGGTGGCGTCCCTGTCTATGGTTTACCTGAAGCCTTTAGTAATGTTTTCGGTTTTGGTAGTTTTTACGGTATTCCGACGCCGGTTCTGGTTACAGCTGGTTTGGTAGGCCTCATGTATTTCCTGGTGAATTGGACAAAAATCGGCAGATATTTTTATGCTGTGGGGGGCAATATAAAAGCGTCTTCTCTTTCCGGGATCAACACAAACTGGACGCTTTTTCTGGCATATCTTTGTTGCAGTGGAATGGCCACAATCAGCGGGTTACTACTCACAGCTCGTCTGGAAACCGGGGAAGCAAATATTGGGATGGCCATGCCCCTAGAATCAATTGCTGCATGTGTAATTGGGGGGGTAAGTCTGAAAGGAGGGGTCGGGCGTGTGGAGAACGCAGTTCTCGGTGCTCTTTTTATCGGCCTTATTCAAAATGGTATGAATCTAGCCCGGATTGAATCTTATTTACAAACTGTTGTCATCGGAATTTTGCTGATTATCGCAGTTTCTTCGGATCAGTTTCGGCAACGGCTGATGTTAAAAACTCAGGATTAATTTTTAATCATTGGTAAAAGGAAAATAAATAAAAATGAAAGTCGATCTCAATGCAGATATGGGGGAGAGTTTTGGGATGTATAAACTCGGCAACGATGAGGAGTTTATGCAATACATCACCAGTGCAAATGTTGCTTGTGGGTTCCATGCGGGCGACTACTCAACGATGAAACATACTGTGCAACTGGCTAAAAAATTTGATGTCCAAGTGGGAGCACATCCAGGACTTCCAGATCTTCAGGGGTTTGGGCGTCGTGAAATGAAGCTCACACCCGAGGAAGTCTACGACGTTATTGTTTATCAAGTCGGGGCACTGAAGGCCTTTACGGAAGCTTCCGGTTTGAGGCTGCATCATGTTAAACCCCATGGATCGCTATACGGGATGGCTCACAGGATGGAAGATGTCGCGAAAGCAATTTGCCAGGCGGTGAAAGATATTGATTCAGATATGTATGTTTACTTGATGAAAAAAGGTGTTTTCGCACCAGTAGCTGAATCGATGGGACTAAAAACAGTCTACGAACTTTATTCTGATTTGGGCTATGATGGAGAAGGGAATCTCGTAATTACCAGGGCTCACGATGCCCATGAACCTGCCCAGGTCGCAACCCGCGTTCAGCAGATGGTGATCAACAAAAAAGTTACTGCAATGGACGGAACTGAGATTTCTATAGAAGGGAATTCTGTTTGTGTGCATTGCGATACACCGGGGGCAATCGATATTGTCAAAACGGTACGGTCAACCTTAGAAGATGCCGGCTGTGATCTTGAATCCCCGGTTTTGTAATATATTTATTAGCACAAAAAATTAAATCAGAACCGTGTCCACGTACATGGTCACTAAGGAATTATGTAATAAGGTAAACCCTTAGGTAATTGAAAACAACACGTTGGTAAAAGACAAGGAGGTTGTCACATGAGCAAAGGCAAATATGATGTCATTTTGGACACTATGCCTAAGACAGAATCGAGGCTTGAGATATTGTTCAGGCAAGCGGGTGATGGGTTTTTACAAGTCGAGTATGGGCGAGAACAGCGAGCGGCTTTGCAGGATTCGTTTAGAATGTTGGCAATCAATGATTTGATTATCGGCAAAGGTATCAAGGGGCTTATTGAAACAGTGCCAGGTATTCGAACGAACCTGCTTCACTTCGATCCTGAGTTAATTAGTTACCAGGAGTTAATTGAGACTGTTATGGAATCGGAAGATTCCATGCCTACAATTGATGATGTGGTGCTCGAGTCACGTGTTATCCATCTGCCTATCGCTTTTGAGGATTCGGAGACGAAAAAATCCGTTGAAAAGTATGCTAAAGAAGTACGACCGGATGCACCAAATATCATTGATGGATATAACATTGAATACATGGCCATGTGTAATGGGATCAGTGTTGCTGAAACCAAACAGATGATACTGGGAACAGAATGGTTTAATTCAGGTGGTGGGTTTTGGCCTGGTGGAGCATTCCTATGGCCTATGGATCCGCGATGTGCCATTGTCGTACCAAAATATAATCCACCTCGCACGTGGACTCCGGAAGGAGCAGTTGGGATAGGTGGACCATGTGTTTTCACATACTCTACACCTACTGGTGGTGGGTATCAGCTTTTTGGAAGAACCATCCCGATTTTTCAGTTTGCCTGTAAGCATCCTATTTTTAAAGATGGCCCCTTTCTCTATCGTAACGCGGACCGGGTACAGTTCCATGAAACTTCAGAAAAAGAAGTGCTTGAGATTTATGGACATGTTCATGAGAAATTTGATTACGAATACAAAATCGATAAGGGTCAGATAAAAGCAAAGGAATATTTGGAGTGGTACAACACCCCAAAAGTTCAAACCGGGATGAATGAGTTTAAAGCTAAACAAGCGGAAGGTGTAAAAACGGCCCCTCGTCTATAAATATTGGGTTTGAACTAGATAAACAAGGAGGTAATACGAATGCTTAGAGTGATAAACGGCGGAATAGAGACCCTCGTCGAAGATTGGCCGGGCCGATTGGGTTATCTTGGAAAAGGAATGTCTGCTTCAGGGGCGTTTGATAACGTTTCTTTGGGGCTTGCAAATATATTAGTTGGCAACGCTTCAGGAGAGGCTGGACTGGAAATTACTGGAGGTTTTTTCGAAGCTGAGTTTAGTGAGAATACTGTCATTGCTGTAACCGGTAGCGATATGCAGCCTTCTATTAACGGCCAGAAAATTGCCATGTGGGTATCGATTCAAGTGAACAAGGGCGATAGCATAAAATTTCTTCACATTGGGCCAAAGGGTTTTCGATCCTATATTGCAATTGCTGGTGGCATAGATGTCGTTCCATATCTTGGTAGTAAGTCAACGTGTATTTTTGGAAGCTATGGTGGTTTTGAGGGAAGAAAACTTGCACCGGGCGATGAAGTAAAAATTGGTAAACCTAAAGCTGGTATCGTTGATTTAGCTGGAAGAAAACTGAAAGAAGGGGTTATTCCGGAATTTACCAACAATTGGGTCTTGCGGGCAATACCAGGACCAAATACTTCTCCAGACTATTTCACTGAAGAGGGTATGGATCATATCTTCAGCCATAATTCAAAAATTCAACATACCTCTAATCGATCTGCATACAGATTAGAAGAGTTGGCCGATGAGATGTTTGCAAGAACAGATGGTGGAGTGGGTGGCAGTCATCCTTCCAACATAATTGATCACGCTTATGCTATTCGAGGTTCATTGAATATTTGTGGCAACACCCCAATTCTTCTGGTTGCAGATGGACCGACTTTGGGGGGGTATATGTGTGGACTCAATGTAATCAATGCTGATCTCTGGAAGGTTGGGCAGGGGGCTCCTAGTCGAGACTTTATGCAATTCAAACTTTCAAGCCAGGAAGAAGCTATTCAGGCTCGAATAGAGCAAAAGAAACTGCTAAGTGAAAACTCCTTAGCATAATCTTTTAGATTGCACAGTTTTTATAGAAGAACGATGGTTTCCTGTCTATAAGCATAAAAAATGATGAAATAAGGAGTATAAAAATGGAAAAGAGTGTAGACGCGATCATGCCAGGATTATGTGCCAGGGTTGTAGTTGCGGAAGGTGACAAGGTATCCAGTGGACAGGAAGTGGCTGTTATCAACTGTATGAAAACAGAAATTTCTGTGAATACTGAGGTTGCCGGGGTGGTGAAGCAGGTTATCTCTAAGGAGTGGGATGAGCTTCAAGTGGGTGATTCAATGGTAGTCATTGAAACTGATGAATAGGATGAGTGATGATATCAAAGGTTCTTATAGCAAATAGAGGCGAGATTGTAGCAAGGATCATTAAATCCTGTAAAGAGATGGATATATCCACGGTGGCAGTTTATTCCGAGGCTGACCAGAACGCATCGTACCTTCAATCTGTTGACGAGGCCGTTCTCATCGGACCTGCTAATCCGGTACAAAGCTACCTGAACATTGAAGCAATTATCGAGGCTGCCAGGAAAACAGGTGCTGATGCGGTACACCCGGGATACGGGTTTTTATCTGAAAGAGGAGCCTTCTCTGAAGCGGTAGAGAAGGCAGGTATGGTGTGGGTTGGCCCATCTCCGAAGGTGTTGAAGTCTATCAGCTCAAAGAGCTATTGTCGCAAGATAGCTGATAGCGTGGGGGTACCTGTAATTCCCGGCACGATCGGTGTTGTTGAAAATAGTGCTGCAGTTATCAGTTATGGTAACGAAAACGGGTGGCCTGTTTTTCTCAAACTAGATAAAGGAGGCGGAGGGAAAGGTATCGAGCGAGTTAGTGGCGAGAGTGAAGCAGAAGATGTTTTTCAAAGAGCCACTCGCATCGGAGAGATGGGTTTCGGCTCAGGGGATTGCTACATTGAAGCTATCGTTGATAAGCCTCGTCATATAGAGGTGCAGTTCCTTGCCGATGGACATGGAAACTGTGTTTGCCTTGGGGAGCGTGAGTGTTCAGTCCAAAGACGGCATCAGAAAATAATCGAGGAAGCTCCTTCAGTTGTTGTAACGAGTAAGGAGCGCAGCTTACTTTTTGATCAGACTGTCAAAATAGTACAAAAAATCGGTTACCAAGGAGCTGGTACCATCGAATATTTGCGATCGATTGACAGCAACTACTACTTTATGGAAATTAATGCTCGATTACAAGTGGAGCATCCAGTAACTGAGTATTTGACTGGCATCGATATTGTTAAATGGCAACTATTGATAGCATCTGGGGAAAAGCTTGATTTCTCACAGCAAGACGTTCAGTTTCATGGCCATTCAATAGAGGCCAGAGTCTATGCTGAAGATCCTGAGACCTTTATTCCATCACCGGGAACTATTACAGCTCTGTCATTTCCTGCCGATGATCCGAAACTACGAATTGACCATGCATTAAAAGAAGACTGCTCCGTTCCTCCATATTATGATCCTTTGCTTGCCAAAGTTATATCATGGGGAGAGGATCGTGCAGAGGCAACAAAGAGACTAAATAAGGCCTTAACAGATTTTAAGATTGAAGGAGTGAAAACATCAATTTCCTTAAATAAGAAAATTCTTGAAAGCCAGGAATTCCAGAATGGTGACATCGATACGAGTTTTCTAGATAAATCATTATGAGTAAAACTCACTTTTTGGACACTGCACAGCCCATGCCCCCTCATCGATAAGAAGAGGGGGGCATTCTCTTCTCCATTTATTTTAAAAAGATTAACCATAACATACCACAAATTACAACCGCTCAGCGCGGAGGGAGGTCTCATGATTGGCTATACTGGAAAAGCACTATTAGTGGATCTATCGACAGAAACTGTAAAAACCCAGGACATCCCACAATCCTGGTTCGAAGATTTCTTGGGGGGGGAAGGTCTGGGTGTTAGGATGTTCTATGATTATATGGACGCCTCCCAGGACCCATTAGCCCCCGAAGCACCTGTGATTTTTGCCACTGGCCCATTCAACGCCACCTCTGCCCCGGAGGGAGGTAGGCTTGTTGTTATTTTTCGCTCCCCGGCAACAGGTACATTAGGACTTTCCAATGTTGGAGGCCACATCGGTCCGACTTTGAAAAAAGCAGGATACGATCTTCTTGTAGTAACAGGGAAATCACCTCGTCCTGTATGGTTGCGAATTGAAGATGATAAGGTCAGCCTGGAAGATGCAGATAGTCTATGGGGGGAACGGGTAACACCAACTGAAGAGGCGATCAAGAACGATCTCGGACCCAAAGCCCAAGTGATCTCAATAGGGCCTGCTGGTGAAAATCTTGTCAAGTTTTCGTGCCTTATGACACACAAACACAGATCGGCAGGTCGTGGTGGAGGTGGTGCAACGTTTGGATCGAAAAACCTCAAAGCAGTTGGTGTTGTAGGAACGGGAAAAATTGCAGTTGCCGACCCAGAGGCGCTGAAAGTGGCCGCTAAGAAATGTAGGGAGCAGATCGATGCCGAACCATTTACATCTGGACTCTTAAAGCCTTTCGGTACCCCCGGCTTCTATAACTCCATCAATGCTACCGGCACTCTGCCAACCAAAAACTGGCAACAGACAACGTATCCTGAATCCACAGATGTCTTGGGTCATGAAGCCTATCATAAAACACTAAAAGTGGAACCATACGCATGCGCCCAGTGTTATATCGCTTGCGGTCGTAAAACAACAATTAAAGAGGGTAAATATGCAGGAGAGAGTGGCGGCGGACCTGAGTATGAAACTCTTGGTGCATTTGGCTCAAAATGTTTAATCAATGATGTCAGCGCTGTTGCAAAAATGGGTTATGATTGCAACGAACTGGGTTTGGATACCATCAGCGCTGGGCAAATCCTTGCCACTGCAATGGATTGGTATGAAAGAGGAATTTTGACCAGCGAAAATAGTGACGAACTGGAAATTACTTGGGGCAATGTGGAGGTCGGGCTGGAGATTCTTCGTAAAATGGCCTATCGCGAGGGAGTTGGCAACCTGCTGGCGGACGGATCTAAGAAAGCCGCCGAGCAGCTAGGCGGTGATGCTATTGACTACGCCTTCCAGGTGAAAGGACTCGAGATGGCAGCATGTGGAGTGCAGGCGAGTAAAGGAGAGGCTGTTGTGCACGCCGTGTCCCCGCGGGGAGCTGATCACCTGCGACCTTACGCCTCGGTTGTCGATGCTTTTGGCTATATGGAAGAAGAACTAGGGATAACCGAGAAGCAAAACCCATTAGAAGACGGCAACAAAGCATGGATTAAACCGTTGCAAGAACTCTCCATGGCGACCAACCTTTTGGGTGCATGCCTCTTTGCTTCAATCTGTCTGGCTGTGAAAGGCAGTACCTGGACTGAGCTCTACTCAGCAGTGACAGGAAGGCCTCTCTCTCTGGATGATCTACTCAAGGCAGCTGAGCGGGTTATAAACATGGAACGGGTTATTAACATCCGTTACGGGTTTGACCGAAAAGATGATACACTACCATCCAGACTGCTCAAAGTACCGGCACCGGACGGAGTCGGAGAAGGCCAGGTCGTAGATCTAGATAAAGCTCTGGACAGTTACTACGAGTCGATGGGTTGGGATATCGAGACGGGAGTACCTAATTCGGAAAAGCTACATGAACTCAACCTTGCCTGGATGGCTTGATACTCAATCGATTTTATTATAGGCGGAGATGGTCATTGAGACATTTCCGCCTTCTTTATGAGCTTTTTAGCATGTTTAGATGTATGCCGCATGGGGTAATATGACTCAGACTGACTCTCATGGTGATAAACGATTTCTAGTGACAGAGACGGTTCTTCGTGATCGAATCCAATCAGAAGAAGCGGAACATGGCAGAAATAGTAAGCCACCCGATTCCCTCTGGGAGCATGCTCTGAGGGTTGCATCGATTGCCGAGAGGCTTGGAGTTGCAGAAGGATTTGATCCTATTGCATGCAGGCTTGCAGGGTTGTTCCACGATGCGGGAAAGTTCAAAGGAGGTGGGTATCATCTCTGTGATGAACCTGAGGAACTATGGTCCGTTGCTGCGTTGAGAGAGATAACAGAAAACAAGGGATTTGATGTTTATCTGATCAATCAGGTAGAAGAATCAATTCTTCAACTTTACAGGGATGACCCTGATCCAAACCTTTTAACCAAAATTCTTTTTGATGCGGATAATCTTGATAAATTGGGGTTTCTGGGAGTTGCAAGTTTTTTTGTTAAGGCGGGCCTTAGAGGTAAAGGTCTCTCTCTATCTTTTCTTTATCGGATAACAGTTGAGTTAACATACGCGAGATACGCTCCAGATTGTCTTGCCACTAAAGCGGGAAGGCAATTGGCTGCAAAACGAGCACCTGATACGATATTCTATTTCAAGAAGTTACTAGACTCTTTAAGAGAAGATGGAATCCACGACTTTCGTATCAAAGAAATCATTTACGATGGCCTTACCATTGATGTGGTATCACCCGCGAACTGTATCTGTGGAGCAAAATTCACTATCAAAATCTTGGAAATCCCTGGTTTAAAGTGTTCAGAAATCCATTTAAATCATATCTGTGACAATTGTGGCTCACAACATGAATTACACTTTTGTCGGCCAAGGCTCACGAAATGATAACCGATCAGTCTATTTCACTAGCCCGGATTTCTCACCAAGTTTTCGGTTGAAGCTGTAACAGCAAGATTCTAGGATAAATTTACCCTGTGGCACGCTTCGAATATTGATTCAAATCAGAAAATATTGAATAGCACGGAATTTCTCTCAATGGCAATATCGATACGAGCTTTATTGATAACTCACTATGATTAATCATCGCTAATTGTTAGACAAGTGGGTTCTCCTGCCCCTCCATCTTAAAGATGAGGAGCACAGTTTCTCATTAGTTTCTATAATGTGGGGTAGTTATATTCATTTCAGCTCAATTTCCACAAACAAGAATTCATAATCATTGTGATTAATCACATTGTGTTCCACACCTTTTGCACGGGAATATGATTTTCCGCAAACTAATTCAGCAATGTTTTCAACGGGTTCTGTTTCAATGAGTAACTTTCCAGTTGTTAGAGGGATGACGATAATATCATATTCATGGCGATGCCATGTTGTTTCTGCCCCAGGGGCAAATCTCCATTCTGTAACAATAACTCGTTCATTTTCGATTTGAACAGTTGGTGTAGCAGCCTTTCTCTTCTGATCCATCATTTGTCCTCAATGTATGTTATTCTTGACATATGAAATAACCCTTGTCCTTCGCAAAAAACCATACTTGCTGAAATTATTGACAAATTTCTACATGCCTGTCAAGATAGCTTCATGATAAAAATACTCAGGAGCTTCGCTACATTCATTTGGATAAAAGTCCAAATCACTTCATACAGAGACGGT
>CAXMTO010000048.1:0-4955 GCA_964196355.1 uncultured Myxococcota bacterium | reverse complement strand
AATAGCTACGGATTTGGATTTAATATAGATGGTTCCGGATGGCTTTTTTTCTTCTGCCCATGTCGAACCAGCCAAAATTAAACATAATACCATTATCAAACAACTGAACAAAAAATGTCTTCGCATGTTAATCTCCTTTTAATGTATTTTTTTCACAAATTATAAAAAAATATACGTTTGTCGAAATTGTCTTTGATATTGGTTCTTTACGCCTTAGCCTTTATCACCTCCTTATTTCAGTACCATTTAAAACTTTCTGAACTTTTAAAAAAATTGAGTTTATAGCAGGTTTTTCTATTAGACAATCATTTTTTTGGCCATTTTTTTAAAAAAATCAAATTGAAGGTTACGTGCCGATACATTCAATTACCGAATAGTGAAGATTTCGAACCGAAATAAATAGTTGTGCTTTCTTGCCAATATTTGGGCTGCAGACAATTTAGCGGACATTGTGATATCTTTAGTGTTAGGCATTTATTCGACTTGGTAAAAGGTATTAACTCTCCACTTCAGGATATCTTGATAAAACGATCCTATAATAAAATTAGAACTTTTATAAGACCATGGATTGTATTTTTTGTTAAACATTGTCCCCTTAAGGCAATTCATCAATCCATGAGCCGCCGGAAAGCCACTTTTCACCCATTTCTTTTAATTGGCCATTACCTTGAAGAATGTTCATAAAATTCTGTACCCAGTTGATCAGCAGCGTATCTTCGGCCATGGCGATGCCCAGTGGTTCAAAGGTAAGGGGCGACCTCCCCGATATCAGTCCTTTATCTTGATAGCGGTATGCCGTCAGTGAACAAAAGTAATAATCAGCTACAATGACATCGATCTTACCTTTGAGAAGAAGATCAATTGCCTCTTCGTAGGAATTGGTAAGAATCAATTTTGCCTTGGATATTAATGTTTCGGCAAATTTCTGACTGGTCGAATCTTTCAGAGTGGCAACAGTAACTTCCGGTGTATCCAGTCCCCTTGCCTCTTGCAAGGCAGCATATTTTTCGGCTACGGCCAAGATTCCCTTTCCAGAAACATAATACGGACCCACGAACGCCACCTTTTGGTTGCGTCTCGGGGTTATGGTCATGCCCGACAGGATTATGTCTACCTGGTTTGCTTCGAGAGATGGAAGAAGCTTGGCAAAGGGCATTGAAACAAATTTTACTTTAACTCCCAGTGCATCGGCCATTGCCTTCGCAATATCAACATCCAGTCCGATGAGTTTACCTTTTTTAGTGGTGGCTGTCATAGGCGGCTGTGCGCCACTTGTGCCAACCAACAACTCCCCTTTCTTCACAATACGATCCATGGCAGGACCCGCTGAGGCAGTCATGGCAAAAATTAGAGACAGTGCAGATAATAAAGCAACGAAAACTGATGTTTTTTTCATCGAAATTCTCCTGTTTGGACTTTAAAAGGTTAATGCTATAATGTATCTCATCTGGATTTTAAAAATGAATAACATGAAGATTGTGTGATATTCAAACAATATTCCTTTCGTAAGAAATAAAGGGGAACTTTGTATCTTGTGGTTTGTCCTCTCAAATTATAATTCCATGTGGCTTGCCAGTATAGCAAACATTCACAACAAAAACTCATATACAGATATCATATTCTTCTGTGTCAGACCAGCTTGTTGGTCGGATCGCCTTCTTCAACCATTAATCTGAGAATCTCTCTTTCATCGTCGAGTGGAAGCCGACCTGTTAAAGAGGCGTAGCATACGTGATCATTGGTTTCGTTGGTGAAAATTGCTTCGGCTTCTGACCGACCGGAGTCCTCTATTTTAGTGATTGTGATCGTGCAAGTGATCGTGTCGCCGAAATAGACAGGCTTGATGAACTTAAAGTTCATTCCCGTAGCGAGCCAACCCACCTGGCCACCAAACTCACAAATCATTGATCCGACTATTAAGCCATGACAAATGAGTCCTTTGAACCCTTTAGCTTCAACCCAACGGAAATCATAGTGGACTGGGTTGTAATCTCGGGTGATGTCACCAAAGTACTCAGTTTCCTCCTGAGTGAATGTTCGCGAGTATTTAAACGAATCATTCACTTTCAGGCCTTCTATAGCTCGTTGACGTATAAGATTTGGCATGAATCTATCCTCCGATTGGGCAAGCACTATGAGTTTCAGAACTTAATGAATTGTCAGAAAAGTACCTTAAAAAAGCAAAAAAGGCAAACCCCGAAAATGGATTTGCCCTTATTGAAAAACGATATCACAAGAACTTCGACTATCTGAAGCTGAAGCCGGTCTGTTAAATTTTAAAGCAGAATTATTATAAATTAAGGATAGACTAACTCTTTGGATCACATATAACCATGTCGTGAGCCAGCGCATCTGACAATGGATTCCAGCTTGTCGTTACGATAACATGCCATTATGGGGATTGAACGTTCATCGGACGTTCTTTTCAATTCGCGGAGATACTCTACGGTAGCCTCAATAACATCTTTTTCCAGTTGAAAACGGACTGCAAACTCCTCAATTGAAAACTTTCCCCAGTCTTTCATGATCTCTTCAACTTGCTCAACCGTAGGTAGTTTTTTGCTTTTAATGTCAGTCATATTTTACACCTTCTAATCATTAAAAGTACAGATAACTTGCCAAACGCACAAGCTGAAACCGATTCTTGTTTTATGCATATATCATCAAAACGAAAAGAGCAAACCTCCCAAAAATGAATTATTAATTTTGACATTAAATTAGACAGAATCAATCTATAAACTCGGAAACAGCACTGTGCTTTTTTTTGAGCTTTTGAATGAGCGATTCGTAATGACGCATCTTCAGAAATGACCGAACCACGAGAAACGATCCTAAAATGATTAAAATGGCATTCATTACCATCAAAGGGATAAACATGTTCATGACATGGAAGATGTCGTAATATTTTGACGTGGCAATCAGTAAGCTTAGAGCCGACATGGGTAAAACAAGCACTGCGATACCTGTGCGCATTACCGAAAGAGATGTTCTTTTTTCAGCTAAAAGGAGTTGTACTTCATTTATAACGATTGATTCTAAGCTTTTCTTGTTGTCTTTCATAAGATCACTGTTTTTTATTCAATCTACCATTGCGATAAGATCGTTATTTTTTAAGGGAAACAGAATATTATGATAACCTCGTTAACATTGTGTTTATAAAAATATGTGATTTCTTGCCAAAAGCACAGGTTCAAGCATTTCAACTTCCAGTACATATATCCTATTTCTTGCAAAATTGCAAAAAAGGCAAATCCGATGAAATGGATTTGCCTCTATCAAAAACGATATCACAGGTTCTGACCCCACTGTTAAGATGTTGGATACATTGCAGTAACATGCAATCAGTACCATGACATATACGTTGGAGATATCACCGGTTTCATTCCAAATGCCATAACCCCAATTTATTGTGTAGCCGTTTAAATAAGAAAAGCGCGGTTTATTTCGATTCCACGCTTTTCTTATATCAATTTTACAAAAGAGCAATTTTAGTGTCGCTAATCAATTCCAGAAAGGTCATCGTTACGACAGTCACTTTATAGATAGCAGCAATTAGTGTCCTGGAACCACCGCATTTTATTTCCCAGCTGCAGCCTTGGCCACGCTTGTACGCAAAGCCTCTGATCCGGGGTTGCTGACAGAGCGTTTCACAATAATATCGTTGGGACTTACTGTTTTCCCGTAATAAACCTCATTCCACTTGTCCTTCGTCTTAATAACAGAGCCCTCCAATGAAACACCTGCATAAGCACCTTTCGTTCGCGAAAAGGAAAAAATGTCCGCTACGACATTCGATTTGACACCTGTACCCACAGGCCCAACGGCGATGGAAGTATCACCCCCGAGCTTGAAAGAAGAGGTAAACAGTGCATCCACAGCCTTCTGAGTCCTCACCATCATAATAACTTCCGCTGCCTCGGCACCGATTTGAAGCCCAAAGGTTCCAGAGCCAAGGGTGTAAAATGCTGGTTGGCTCCATTGTCCTGTTTTATCGTCTTTGACGATGAGCAAACCACTGCCTCCAGAACCCCCAACAACAAATCCTGCTTTAAGTAAACTCGGAATGATGATCAGACCTTTGGCTTGGTTTAGGTTTTCCTGTAACCATGACTGGTTTTTATCTGCCATGAAGCTCTCAAACGTTACACGCGCCTTGTCCACAAGCCCTTGCTGTTCATTTGCCACTACAGGAGTTTCTTCGGCCTTCTCTTTTGCCACTACAGGAGTTTCTTCGGCCTTCTCTTTTACCATTTCGGTAGCTTTTTCAGGTTCACTGACAGTAGCTTTTTCAGATTTATCGCCCTGCCCACACGCAATGAAAACCAAAAGGCAGACTATACTAAGTAAAAGTGCAACATGTTTCATAATTCTTCCTCCTTAATCAAATTTAAAATAATTTATCTGTCCATAAATACGTTGGTAAAATACTATATTGCATTTCTAAATACAACCCATTTAACTTGAGGGCTCAGCCGCCGTTGACCACCGTCAGATATTGCAAATCTTATAATTAGGCCGGAGACTTCAGTTGTCAATATTCATAAAAAAAAGCACAAGATGTTGTAGCTTGCCTTTTCATGACTGAACTGGTGATACATTGAGAATATATGCTAAAAATCCCGCCTTTAAAAACTTGTGTTTACTTGCCAGTACAACAGGTTCAACCATCTCAATTTCCATTACATATATCCTATTTCTTACAAAATTGCAAAAAAAGGCAAACCCAGTGAAATGGATTTGCCCTTATTGAAAAACGATATCACATGATTTTTACCAGCTCCAGAACTCAAGATACATAGCAGGTATCCGTAACGTTCCGGTTCAGCGGTTGCGGAACGTCGTCCCTTATGCACCATATGTCTGCTCTTCCTTGGTAATCTCCACGCGGTATAGTCTGCATTGGACTCCAGAGACGTCGTCCGGAAAATTTCCTAACCGGAGCAGTGTACCAAAGG
>CAXMTO010000047.1:0-3842 GCA_964196355.1 uncultured Myxococcota bacterium | reverse complement strand
CAACGAACTTTGAAAGCACTCCAGAGCAGTTGCTAACAAGAACCCATTGTTTGAGTTTCTAAAGGCCGATTCACTTTCTTTTAAGTCGCGAGGTTGGGACAGGGGCGACTTGAGCGTCTCTCATTGCGGGGTATTTGACACATAAGGATGGGAAAATGACTAAAGCAGACCTTGTAGAAAAAATCTGTCTGATGACCGCCTTTACCAAGAAAGAATCATCTGAGATCGTGGAGCGATTATTTGATGTTGTAAAGACAACACTCGAAGCTGGGGAGAGCATCAAGATCGCTGGTTTCGGCAATTTTGAGGTAAAGGAAAAGGCCGCCAGACATGGACGCAACCCCCAGACAGGAGAGATCATAGAAATCACTCCGAGAAGAGTCCTTACCTTCAAGGCGAGTCAGGTTTTAAAGAAATTAATAAACGAGGCATGATGGTGAAATTGTCTTGTCCACCAGGATATTCAGAACACCTTTTTCCCCTTTGCTACCTGAGATTTATTTTTGGTGGAATCTTTATGGTCAGGTATAGGGATGGTCGACTCACATACGGCAAATGACTACTCATCTGTTAAGCTTTCTCTGTAGGCTGAAAAGGAGACGGGATAGATGACTTGTGAAAAGTTCGAGAAGTGTGCCTTCTTTAAAAACCATAAAAATGCCCTCGGCTCACCCCGACAGTACCAACTTCTTGTTGAACATTATTGTCATGGTCCACTGATGTGCCGCTGTGCGCGGCTTACTTACGAAAAAGAGAAAGGAGAAAAGCCACCTGTTAACTTGTCGCCGATTGGTGAATATATGTGAAAGTGAGATAGTAAATACCAGCAAATGGTTACCTAAAAAACGAGCCCTCAATCCATTGTCGGGGGCTTTTCTCATAAGTCACCACTTCCGAGAAGGAAAATGGCTTATTATTGATAGCGGTATTCAGGAAGCTCTTTAATCCACAAAACGATGGCCACCTGGATCAACTCCGAGTGGCCATTTATTATTTGTCAGGGTTTCTAAGAATTGTCCACATTGGCTGTTTTCGGCTAGGCAAAACCTTCTGGAACAACTTGTAGGACAGGTCGCATTTTGACGATTCAGTTCAATGAGCGTATATTGGCGAGTGTGTCAGTTGCTTGGTGAATGAGACTCAGGGGGAAATGTTGAGCGATAACTACATGCCATCCGTACGACTGCGGGTGGCTTTTTGTGTTTATGGTCTATTAGTCCTATCTTGGATTTTGTTCTTCAATATTTAGACAGTTTCAGCCTGAATTGTTTTCTGTATTAAGGATTTGAAGCACAAACTTTAACCGGCTTCCTGCGGGACGATATCGAGTGTACTTGCTAGTAGAATTGAGATATATCTGGCCAGAAGCGAATCGTATTTAGAACCAGATTTATTAATTTTTAACATTTTGGACTAATGAATGAACACAAACTCACTTCGCAATCTTGCTAGAGTTACGCGAGACCATTTAAGAAAGGCAACTTTCCCAGATTCCGGAGATGGTCAGCTCGCTGAGTCGTTTGCAAGTGATCTGGAGCACGTTTTGGGTGGATCGCTACCAAAACAAATGCCGGGTGAAAAAGAGGTAAGGGCGCTACGCTATGCCCCTATAATGCTCGGTCGTGATATTCCCGAAGAGCTTGCAGCACTGACCGAGGCCTCTCGGAATGCCTTTGGTCAAGTGCGCTGGACAGAGTTTTATGAAGAGGATGTTTGGAGCAAACCCTTCCTTTCCTCATTCGCCAACGGGGAAGGCATCGGCCCCGATGGTCGACTGTTCCACAAAAAAATTATATTGGGTTTGTTCATCTTGGGGTCTGACACGACTTATCCAGCTCACGCCCATCCCGCCGAAGAGTTTTATATTGTTCTTGCTGGAAACCCTGAATTTCAAGTAGGTGCGAATAATAACTTTGAACGTCAGCAACTGGGGTCGATAGTGCTGCACCACAGTGAAGTAAGTCACTGCATACGGACTACGGCCGAACCTTTTTTTGCGATATTCGGTTGGCGAGGTGATATAGAAGCAAGAAGCTGGTATCGAGATGACATGGCCGATTCAACTGACCAAAAAAAGTATCCTACGATCAGAAAGAAATGAAACTGTGAACCTCTACGTTGCTAGCAAACGGTTGCAGTCGGGCCAACCGAGCGTTAATGTCTTAGAAGTCACGCCGCTGGCACAGGGCAGTAGGTGTCTTGGCCACCAAGGTGTATAGGACAATTCTTAAACTAATAACCGCGTCCACAATTTGTGGGCAAGTTGACAGTTACAGGGAAAATTGTGCATCAAACAATAAGAAAATACACAGATAGCGACCTGGATGATTTGTTGTCCTCTTGGGAAAACGCATCTAAATTGGCTCATCCTTTTTTGACAAAAGACCTGTTGGAATCAACGAGAAAAAACATTCCGGTTGTGCTATTACCCAAAGCAGATACATGGATTTATGAGCAGGAGGGTGTTGTCATTGGCTTCATATCTCTTATTGGTAATGAAGTAGCTGCATTATTTGTGCAACCAGCATTTCACGGCGCGGGTGCAGGTCGCGCTTTGGTGGATAAAGCACGTGAGTTGCATGGCGATCTCGAAGTTGAAGTATTTGAGGTAAATTCTATCGGCCTTCAGTTCTATCTAAGATATGGCTTTGTGCCTTTTCTTGAAAAGAATCATGAAATAACAAGCAAGAAGGTTATAAGGTTGAGATTTACTGCTAACCAATAAGTCAATGCGTCAGTTATCGCAATCTTAGTGTCCTACAAACCACGACTTCTGAGAAGGAAAACGGCTTCTTATTGATAGAGACATATAGGAAGCTCTTTAATGCAAAAAGCTATGGTCACTTGGGTTCGATCCTTGGTGGCCATTTCTTATTTGTCAGGGTTCGTAAGAATTTCGTATTTCTGCCAATTTCACACCATCCAGGCAATGCAGGAGGATAAATAAGAAACCCTGCTCTTTGACCTAGACTGCTGACTGGGTATAATTGACTACATCTTATTTATGTTGTGATTCTAGACAGAATAAGCCCCTGGAGAAATAAGCATGGAGTTCTCATTCGACCATATCGTCCTTAACGTTGTCGACATCGATAAAATGTTGCAGTTTTATACTGAAATCCTGCAATTGCCTGGAGAAAGACTGGAGGAGTTTGCTACGGGGCGGGTTCCCTTTCCCTCTGTAAGGCTTTCTGCAGACAGCATAATCGACCTTTTTCCGAAAAAGATGTGGGAGAGAACCAATCCAGAAGGAGGCTGTCGTCTCAACCTCAACCACTTTTGTCTAGCGACCGATGAGACTAGCTCAAAAGCCCTTCAGATCAGACTCATTGAGCAAGGAATAGATATTGAAGAAGGTCCTGTCAAACGCTGGGGAGCGCATGGATCTGGCACGTCTATCTATTTTAGAGATCCGGAAGGTAACACGATTGAGGCTCGCTATTACTCTGATGAGGAGAAGGCTCTTCCTTGTCTCCTTGACTCCTGAAAATACACTTTCACTATGTAACCGCAAAGATATGGCCATCTGGAACCGGATGGCCTTTTATTATTTGCCAGGATTTATAAGAATACCTCTTTTCCTCCGCTTCTCTGCTAAGCGAAAAATTTGAAACTCAAGGTTTGTGAAAGGTCCGGTCCAGACCTGGTCATGAGGGAGTAGACTTGAGAAAGAGATCAAATTTTAGAATCGGAGAATGGAATACTTAGACTAGTGTGCCCATCAGTCATATCCCTCAGCATCTCTCCCTCCGACCAAACCACCAGACATAAAGAGTTAGCGGCAACATCAGCACAAGAGAACAGATATAAGGCAGGGTGTGATCGATCTGGTACAGGCAGCT
>CAXMTO010000046.1:0-8160 GCA_964196355.1 uncultured Myxococcota bacterium | reverse complement strand
CAACTGGATGCCTCCGGCAGTTCAGTCTGGCTGATGATCGACGGTGAAAGCGATGTAAGAACAATCATCAAGAAATTTGCCGAAAATTCAGGCCTCTCATTACAGGAGGCAGAGCAGTCTGTTACCAGATTTTTCCTCCAGCTGGGCCAGCGCGGTTTAATCGCTATGAAGTGATAGTAGTTTCAATCTTTTCGCCAGGAGCTGCAAATCGGCCCAGGTAGCTTTTTTCATTTCTGGATTTTGCAGCAGATAGGTGGGATGATAGGTGGCCAGAACCGGAATATGCAGGCCATCTTCGGTTTCGTATGTATGAAATGTCCCTCTCAGCTGTGAGAGAGACTGTGGTCGATCAAGAACTGCTTTTGCCGCAATCATTCCCATGGTACAGATCACTTCTGGAACCAGAAGTGCTATTTGTCGGTGCAGAAAGGACATACAGCAGCGGACATGATCAGCGGTGGGATGACACGAAACAGGGACCGCACACTTAATAACATTTGTTATAAACACTTCGTCTGGCTGGAGTTTAATTGCTGCAAGCATTCTCGCGAGCATTTGATCCTGATCAACTCCAAGCACCTGATTATTCGGCAGATGACCGTCAACATCTCCTGAAAGCCAGTCACCAATGACGAGCAAGCGCCCTCCTGCTCCTCCTTTTCCAGCAACGGGATAAATCCGGTTTTTATGGAGGTCGCATGCCCTGCAGGTTGCAACCTCGGCGTTGATATCAGACAGAGTTACTTCTGTACTTTTGTTTTTTTTCTCTCCTTTAGTCTTGACAACTTTTCCATCAGCGGGAGAGACTTCTCTGCTTTTAATTCCAGCAACAGGAGAGGGACTTGCAACCTGCAGGCCGCAGAAAGATTCAACCTCCTCGTTACAGGGATAGTGACTAATCCCCATCGCTTCATGATATATAAGGAGCGACTTGAGCTTTTTAAGAAAATCAATTTTATCGATAGTCACAACGCACCACAGTACCAGTCTTCCTTTTATTTACAGCTACAATGTATTCTTAGAATTTATTCTCCCTTAGCGCTCATCCACAAAGGGAAAATAAAAAATTTCCCAACTGTCTGAGGTCTCACTGAGTCGTCCCCCAAAGAGTGTGCCAAAATAACTGAAAGCGAAAGAGCTCGCTCCAGAACCAGAGGCGACGGCAGATCTAAAGACCATTGGCCCGGTGACATTGCTATAGGCACTGTAAGTCGGTGTTATATCAACGGTCCCAACAACTTTTCCCAATTCATCTAAAAGATTCAACTTCACCACCAAATGATCCAGTTTTTCAAACGACATGAGAATATTGTCATGTATTATTACTGCGCCGAAAATTCTCAATTCACCGTTCTTCTGAGAAATTGAATACCTGATATCCAGGTCTTTTCCCTTCCACAACGTTTCCCCGCCGCCGTCTTTTGAGAAATCAATCCGTGAATTTTCCAGTGATAATGCACCCTCTTCAGGGACCAGATAATTTCTGCAGCCTGGGAGAAAAAAGACTAAACCGGCGAGCGACAACGTCAACACTCTGATCAAAATATTTGTTTTCATAAAGTTGTACCTGTTTTTGTTTCTGATTAACTCATAAATACCACAACTAACACCGGTAAACTGTAAAAAAATCCTGTACTCTTTTCAGTACTCGCTCGGAGTCTATCGCTTACCTGAGGGGTATAAGTGCCATGGTGATTACTTTAAGTTCCTAATTTCAAGCAACTCTTCAGATTTATTGTTTTTTATGACTGGTTTTCAGGAGTAAGGCACTAAAAAAATGAAAAAGAATTTTATCATATTTGGGAAAAGAAAAAGCACAGCCTTTTTCAGAATTATCTGGTAATCAATTGGTGAATAATTATCATTTTCAGACTATAATAATTTCGTCAGGAAGTACTATATTAACAACGAAACGTGAAGAGGCATCCCTTGACCAAAGAAGAATTCAGCATTGCTAGAAAAAAACTTGATAAAACGCAAAAAAAACTGTCTGAGCTCCTTGGAACTTCCCTTAAAACAATACACAGCTATGAGCAGGGCTGGCGGACAATTCCGGGCCATATCGAGCGGCAGATCTTTTTCCTGCTGATTAATCAGCGTGGAAGACAAACAACTCTTACCCCTTGTTGGGAAAAGAAACTCTGTACAATAAAGGAGGAATGCCCTGCATGGGAATTCCAAAGCGGACATCTTTGCTGGTTTGTGTGTGGAACAAAATGTGACTGTACCCATGGGATCTCGCAGAGAGATAAGATTGAAATTTGTAAAAAGTGTGATATTTTATTAGACCTGCTCGTATAGCTTGACTGATATCAAGGGAGAGAGATCAATGCCGATTTACGATTACCGATGCAATAACTGCAGCAACCTGTTTGAGGTACTGGTCACGTCCAGTGCTTCGACTGATGAGATTATCTGCACGAAATGCAAGAGTAAAAATATAAAGAAGACCATTTCAGCCGGCAGCTACAGGCTCGCCACACGATCATCTACTACTCCTGCAGGTGCCTTTTCAGGGTGTTCAGCTAAATCAGGATTCTCCTGAGGCTGAGGTGAAGGTTCCGTGCGAACCTTTTATTTTTTTTTACTAATGCTGTCTTTTGAAAAATCGTACACCCTCTCATTTTTCTTCAGTAGACCGTATTCCTTTCGGGCAACTTCTTCCAGATACTCAGAATCATTCTGAAGACCGTCTATTTCTGCCTGGAGACTGTTGTTTTCCTTCTCCAATTCTGTGATTCTCTGTTCCAGTTGTTTGAGATCGCCACGATGCCCTATAAGCGAGACCAGGCCAGCCCCCGGGGAGAATAGAATCCACGCAACAGCAGCCAGCAAAAGTAGCAGTATAATCCTTACGAGAAGTCTTTCATGCTGCTGAGAAATTCTTTTTTTTACAGTTGTTTTCATTCGTAATATGATAAAGTAACGGGCGTTTCAGATCAACCACGACAAATAAAATTTTTCACAATACTCCAGAGGGTGCAAATACCCTCACAATAATATGTCATCCATTTCCTCCCCCGACATCTTCTTGGTGAGCAGCTGC
Source organism: uncultured Myxococcota bacterium (assembly GCA_964196355.1). Taxonomy (GTDB): domain Bacteria; phylum Desulfobacterota; class Desulfobulbia; order Desulfobulbales; family Desulfocapsaceae; genus Desulfomarina. Next base: position 5,114 of record CAXMTO010000046.1, on the reverse strand, counting down.
CTGGTAGGCCTTTGCACCCGCTATGACGGGCAGATAAAACCAGACAATGCATGTATCCGCCGGATAAAAAACGCGCTCTGGATTCCCATTTGTCCCGAGCAGCTGGGAGGTTTGCCCACTCCGAGGGAGGCAGCTGATATCTCCGGAGGTGACGGTCAACAGGTGCTGGCCGGAAAAGCCAACGTTCTCACCAAGAGCGGCACGGACGTCACATCCCAGTTCATAAAAGGGGCTGAACAGGTGCTTGAAATCGCTCGATCACAAAAGATCACTGCTGTCATTCTCAAATCAAAAAGCCCATCCTGCGCGGTTACCGGAACTACAGGGGTCACCGCCGCCCTCCTTCTGGAACACGGATTTGATGTGCAGGAATACTGACCTGAGTCCCGCTCGTCGGGATCAGATTACCTAATCTGCATTACCATCAATATAATTATGCCCGACTCATACAATAGATAGAGAGGCCCCCCCATCAAAAGCATGTTAACTACATCCGGCGTGGGTGTTAAAAGTGCGGACAGAACAGCTATAAGCAGCAATGAATATCGCCTGTTTTTTTCATAAAACCTGCGTGTAAAAACACCTACCTTTGCGAGAAAAACCATAAATATCGGTAACTCAAATATCATTCCAAATGCCAGTATAAAAATCGTGGTAAAGTTGACAAACCGGCCCACAGAGATAACCGGTTTTAGCTCTTCCGAACTGAATCCAAGCAGAAATTTTATACCGAAGGGCAGCGTCACATAATAACAAAATAAAGTCCCGGCATAAAAGAGCAGGCAGGTAAAAAAGATGAAGAAGAAAAGTTCACCACCTGAGACGCCGAACGGTACACCCATTGCCCTCCAGATCACAGTCATCATCCAGGGCATTAAGACATATACTGCTGCAAAAAGCGCTAATTTCACATGGGCGAGGAAGGGACCTGAAACTGAAAAAAAGTAGAGCTTCTCTGCCAGATGACCCTGAACAAAGTGAAGCAGCTGCGGTGACAGGAAAAAGATAACTCCGGTGCAGAGGAAAAGAGAGAGTCCCAAGGCACGAATAGATTTGCGCAATTCCTTTAAAGACGTAATGAGAGCAGTATGAAAAGCCATTAGTGCCTTACTCCTGAAAACCAGTCATAAAAAACAAGAAACGGTGTTAGAGAATAACAGATAACCTCTTATTGAGGGGACCAGTCAAATGCAAAGAAGAATCAAAGAAGCACTATTCTGGCTCGACAAGGTATCAGAAGTATAAAGAAAATGCAATTTGATAGAGGTTGATTTCAACAATCAGTCATGATAGAAAGTACTCATCCCCATTTTACTTACCCCGACAAACGGGGTTTTTTATAATATCCTTGAGAGGTATAAGCAGCTTAACGAAATGAAATTTCTGCCCAAAAAACGCAGAAATAACTTCCAAAGTATCTCACACCCTACAAGGGGATATAAGTACCATGGTGAAATATCTAATAACATAATTTCAAAAGACATTCCTCTGTTTCTTGGTTTTTATTACGGAAGTTCAGGAGTAAGGTACTAACAATTCAACCATATCAGAAAAAAATTATGCTCGAACTACGATTTTTACGTGAAAACATCGACCTTGTAAAAGAAAAAACATCGCGCCGAGGCATGGAAACAACTCTTTTAGATGACTTTTCCCGTATTGACCAACAAAGGCTTTCCACTCTTACAGAAGTCGAAGGTTTAAAAAATAAAAGAAATGTCACTTCCAATGAAATTGCCGTTCTCAAACGCGGTTCTGAGCCTGACAAGAAAAAGGCCGAACCACTTATTGTTGAAATGAAAGAGACGAGCAGACGCATTAAAAATCTTGATACCAAGCTCAACACTATCCAGGAGGAATTACAACGTATAGTCATGGCCATACCCAATCTCTGCAGCGACGATGTGCCTGTTGGTATGGATGACACTGATAACATTGAAATCAGAAAATGGGGTAAAAAACCAACTTTCTCTTTCGAGCCAAAGCCACATTGGGAACTTGGAGAAGAGCTTGATCTTATAAACTTTGAAACAGCAGCAAAACTTTCAGGAGCCCGCTTTGCGCTGCTGAAAGGATTTGCAGCCAGACTTGAACGGGCACTGGCACAATTCATGCTGGACCTGCACACCCAGAAACATGGTTACACTGAAGTCCTCCCACCTTTTCTGGTAAACAGTGCATCCATGACTGCCACTGGCCAGCTACCTAAATTTGAGGAAGATCTTTTTAAAATTAAAGACTGGGATCTCTACCTTATCCCCACTGCAGAAGTACCGGTAACCAACATCCATAGAGATGAAACACTCAGTGAAAAAGATCTGCCCATCAAATATACAGCATACACACCCTGCTTCAGGTCAGAGGCCGGCTCTCATGGCAGGGACACCAGAGGGCTGATCAGACAGCACCAGTTTAATAAGGTTGAAATGGTCAAATTCACCCGGCCCGAAAATTCATTTGAGGAACTGGAGAGCCTCCTGCAGGAGGCTGAAACAGTCCTCCAACTACTCGGCCTTCACTATAGGGTAGTAAATCTCTGCACCGGTGATCTAGGATTTTCTGCAACCAAGACCTACGACATTGAAGTCTGGCTTCCTGGCCAGAATGACTATCGGGAGATTTCATCGTGCTCGAATTTTCTTGATTTCCAGGTACGCCGTGGCGGAATACGATATCGCCCTAATGGACAGAAAAAAAGTAAATTAGTTCATACCCTGAACGGTTCCGGCCTCGCCGTCGGCCGCACGCTTCTGGCAATTATGGAAAATTACCAGCAGGAAGACGGCACCATTGCTCTGCCCGAGATACTGCAGCCTTACTTTGAAACCCGTTTCCAGCAATAACTCTGCTGTTGCCTCACTACGATGCAAATGGAGGAAAAAAATGAAACCGTCAAGCCTTATCAGCAGCCATTCATTCATTGCGATACTTGTGATGCTATGCACCTTGATGTTCTGCCAATCCGTTGTTTTTTCAGTGGCTCAGGAAAACCGAAAGGACACTGATATTGACAAATCCTCTGGAGCAGGTGTTGATACGCTTCTGGCAGGTCTCAGTGATGTGCAGGTGAGACAGATGCTTCTGGCAGAACTGAAAAAGGAAGCAGCTCATACTGAATCGCCCGAGAATCAAAATATAGGTAGTACAAGCGAAATCTTTGGTGATATGCTTGGAGCATTATCCAGCCAAACTGATTATTCAGAGCGTCGGTTACAGCGGCTCTGGAAAAAAATCCCCAATATTTTCCCAGATCTGTACAAGGTCTTTCTCGCTCTGTGTCCCTTGGGCACCTCTACATTTCAGGGTGCAATGACCAATTTCATCCTGGTTCTGCTCTTTGTATCAATCGGCTTAATTGTAGAACTGCTCATGAAAAAATACGTCCTGGGAAAATACTTCAAACTTGACACCAATGTTCTGGACGAAATGAGCAACAGCAACAAATTCTTTGCAAGCATCACAAAAAAACTACCTGATTTTATAGGTCTTTTTTTCTTTTTTGGTGCATCCTATTTTTCCTTTTTTGCTTTTGCAGGAATAAGTTCGCCTTTGGTTCAACTCTTTTTCCTTGCAATTTTACTTACTATTTCATTGATTCGAGTCGTATCAATGTGTTTGCGTATTCCCCTTTCGCCTTCGGTTCCCTCCTTTCGCATCCTGCCACTTGAGGATGAACCCGCAAAATTTATCCACCGGGTATTGATGTGGACATTTGGCTATATCATTGCAGTAGTAATGTTCGGCACGGTGATACATCGACTGGGAGCAGAACTGCAGACAGTCCAGCTGATGCAACTCTTCTTTGCTACTCTGCTTCTTGCATTCACCGGGATAGGGGTACTCTACTTCAAAAACCGGGTGAAAGAACATATTATTTCCGATATGGAAACACAAACCGCAGAACATGGCTGGGGGCGCCAACAGTTCGCAGCCGTCTGGCATGTGATCGCTATCCTTTATCTGGTCATCCTCTGGATTCTCCTGGTAAGCAGTATTGCTGACCCAGATCCAGACAGGACGAGCAAGGGTGCATTTCTTCTCAGTTTCTTTGTTGTGCCTCTTTGGTTGATTGCTGACCGGGTGGTTCATCTGGTGGTCATATATGCCATGAGCACTCTGAATATCTATCAATTTGATTATGAAGAGGAGAGCGAGGTTGAAGAAGATATTCTTGCTGCCAGGGAAAACGGGAAACGACTCTACCTGAAAATAGAATTCATTGCCAGGGCAGGCCTCATCTTTGCCCTTCTTGTCTGGATTGCCAGTCTATGGAATATCAAAATCCCATTAATATCAAATCTTGCAGGTGTACTTCTGGATGGGTTCATTATTATGGCCCTTGCTCTCCTTGTCTGGAAATTTATCAGCTCATGGATTGAAAGAAAGATACAGGATTCTATCCCTGAAGGTGAGGAGGATAAAAAGGAGGATGATGGTGGTGAATTCGGCAGCTCTCCTACCCGCGGGCGATCCTATACCCTGCTGCCGATGGTTCGAAAATTCATAGGCACCGTTCTTGTGGTCATGGTATCCATGACCATTCTCTCATCAATGGGTGTCGATATTGGCCCCCTGCTGGCCGGCGCTGGTGTCATCGGGCTGGCGGTCGGTTTTGGTGCCCAGAAACTTGTTGCAGATATGTTCTCCGGCTTTTTTTACCTCATGGACGACGCATTTCGGGTGGGAGAGTACCTTACCGCCGGCTCTGTCGGGGGCACCGTAGAGTCTATCTCCCTGAGAAACTTAATGCTCAGACATCACAGAGGCATGCTGCAGATAGTGCCTCACAGCCAACTTGGCGCCATAACAAATTTCATGCGTGGCGGTATGGTTGTCAAATTCAACCTCGATTTCCCCTATGATGCTGATATTGACCTGATCAGAAGGATAATCAAGAAAATCGGCCAGGCCATGCTCGAGGATGAAGAATTTGGGAGTGACTTCATCCAGCCGGTCAAATCCCAGGGAGTCCGTGAAATCACAAACTCGGTTATGACCATCAGGGTGAAATTTACCGCCAAACCCGGGACACATTTTGTCATTCGCCGGGAGGCCTATAAGAGAATAACCGAGACACTGGCAGCTAAAGGAATCCACTACGCCCACAAAAAGGT
>CAXMTO010000045.1:0-5798 GCA_964196355.1 uncultured Myxococcota bacterium | reverse complement strand
AACAGTGCCTGAAACACCCTTGCCGGTGATTGAGTTGAAATCAGTAGTTGTGCTTAATTTTACTTCTCTTGCTTCAGCACCTTCTACAATTGCTGCTGCCAAGGGATGTTCACTCCCTTTTTCCAGGGTGGCTGCCAGTTTAAGAAGTTCGGTTTCATCAAAACCTGCCGCTGGCACAACATCCGTTAATTTTGGTTTCCCTTCGGTCAATGTACCTGTTTTGTCCACAACCAGGGTGTTTACTTTACGCAGGATCTCAATGGCCTCGGCATTTTTAAAAAGTACCCCCATAGTGGCACCTTTACCGGTGGAAACCATTATGGACATTGGGGTTGCAAGTCCAAGTGCACAGGGGCAGGCGATAATCAATACCGATACTGCAGCGATAAGGGCATAGGACAGCCGTGGTTCAGGCCCAAACAGCATCCAGGCAGCAAAAGCAAGGGCTGCGACAGCAATAACCACCGGCACAAAATAACCGGATACGACATCCGCCAGCTTCTGGATTGGGGCTCTGCTCCGCTGTGCTTCCGCCACCATCTGGACGATCTGGGAGAGCAGAGTGTCAGCACCTACTTTCTCTGCTTGCATGATAAAAGATCCGGTGCCATTTACTGTTGCACCAACAACCGGATCGCCGGAATTCTTTTCTATTGGAATAGGCTCACCTGAAATCATTGATTCATCAACGCTGGATGTTCCTTCAAGTACAACACCGTCAACCGGAATCTTTTCACCCGGTCGTACCCGCAGCTTGTCACCTTTTATGACATGTTCCAATGGAATATCTTTTTCAGTTCCGTCAGCGTCAATCTTGCGTGCAGTTTTTGGTGCCAAGCCGAGAAGTGCTTTAATGGCCGCACCGGTCTGGCTACGAGCCCTCAGTTCCAGTACCTGGCCAAGAAGGATCAAGGTGACGATCACGGCAGCTGCCTCAAAATATACACCGACAGTGCCATCTGGTCCCTTCATGGCATCAGGGAAAAGACCGGGGAAATAAACAGCCACCAGACTGTAGATATATGCAACAGATACACCGAGTCCGATGAGGGTAAACATGTTAAGGCTCCGATTGATCACCGATTGCACGCCTCGTTCGTAAAAAGGCCAACCGGCCCATAAAACAACAGGGGTCGCCAGGATAAGCTCGACCCATTCCAATGTTTTTGCCGAAGCCCAGGTGTCGATAACGTTAAGTCCTGGGATCATGGTACGCATGGCAATGAGAACCAAGGGAACAGATAGGATTGCTCCTACAATGAAACGTCTTTTCATGTCATCATATTCAGGATTTGCTTCCTCTTCGTCTATCGTCACACTCATTGGTTCCAGGGCCATACCGCATTTGGGGCAACTCCCCGGTTCATCCTGAACAATCTCAGGATGCATTGGGCATGTATATTCAATCTTGGTTGTTGGGATTGCCGGTGTCATAGGCTCTAAAGCCATCCCACATTTTGGACAGGAACCTGGATGATCCTGAACTATTTCAGGGTCCATAGGACAAGTATACTGACGGCCTGCAACTGGCTCATCACTATTATCCTCTAGCTTTTTACCAAATATGTATCCTTCTGGATCAGTCTTGAATTTTGTCAGGCAATGATCTGAGCAGAAATAATATGTCTTACCGTTATACCCGTATGGCTGATAAGCGTCTGGATCGACAGTCTTCATACCACAAATCGGATCCTGAAATGTTAACGGGGGCCAATATGCATCTTTATCGGTATTATCCTCTACGGACTTGATGAAACCTGCTGGATTTGTCTTGAATTTTGTCAAGCAGTGATCGCTGCAGAAATAGTAAGTCTTGTTATTATGGACTAATTCCCGATAGGTATCCGGCTCATTAGTAGACATGCCGCACACTGGATCAACATAAACCGCTTTATGATCTTTTTCGTGAAGTCTGTTTTGTTTTGGAATTATGTCAGTCATCATGTTGACCTCCTTTTTTATACGGCAAGTAATTGGCTTTATAAAGAACCAACATATTTGTTAGGGTTAATGTCAAAAAGTTTCCTGCATTGCTCTGAGCAGAAGTGGAATTTGCGTCCAAAATGATCACTGATTAATGAAGTGGAACTCTTTTGTACTTCCATTCCGCATACAGGATCTTGAAACTCATTAATTTTAGCGGGTTGTTTATTTTCAATCTGCTCATTGTGGCTAGCATGATCATTATTAATCTCATGCTCTTTATGGTCGTCCTGGCTATGGTCTTCATGATTGTGACCACCACCACAGCAACCACCGCCCTTGCTCATCATGTAGTAAAAAAGTCCGCCTAAAGCAGCTATCCATAAAATGCTTCCTAATGATGCCATGATAATTACCTCCTATTGAACTTCAATTTTTGTCCTTGATTTTATTATAAACATTGAACCATACTACAGGGTCAAGGGTTATAGTTATTTTTTGCTTAACTGTTTGAAATAATAATAATTCTGAGAGAAGATGATGTTCGTGATTGTGAAAAATTACAACTTAGATTGGAGATTTTGGTCGAAATGTTTGCACGTTTTCATAGTGCATGATGTCTTGTAATAGATCATTTCTAAATGAGTATATTACCAAGATATATTTTGTCATACTCAAGACGGTCCATGAGTAATTAACCGAGTGGTTTAATTATTCCGGTGCCAGATCCCAGACAAAAGTCCGTTCCGGTACACCGGCAACATTGCGTAAAGTGAGTTTCAGTGATTTAGTCTCTTTGGATATACCTTTGAAAATGAGCGTACCAGATCGATGATGACCTCCAGGAGCGGCGCCATCCCATTTTTCAGGTCTGAGCACAAAATTATTATCAAGTTCAAGAGTAGAAATGGCAGTGAGATCAAATGAAAGATCCACAGAATGTGTATCAAAAACTATTTTAAACTGAACGGGTTTGCCGAATCGTATCTCCTGCGGAGTAACCTTAACCTTGACACTTTTTTGATCATCAGTTTTTGCTTTGAGAGTAATAACTGTATCCTGGTCAGCTGTACCTGCATTGGTTGCGGACTGGGCAGCGGTACTGAAAAATGTTAAGGCAACCACCACCACACCCACAGCTATCAAGCCATTACGAAACTTTTTCATGCTATGACCTGCAACAAAGGATCCAAAAGCGTTTTGCGGCAGCAAATTATGTTTCTGGATAATACCCAGCATTATGGTAACACCTATAAGGTTTGAGAAAACACCAATCAGAATGAGAGGCAATTGATATGTGGCAAGAAATGCTGCAGCCGCTGAAATACCCACGAGAGGCAGAACATTTACCAAACCATGAGCGCAGCATGCTACCATAGAGCCGGTGGTGACCGTTCCCGATGCAGCCACTTCAGCGGTGGCTCCAATTGTTTTTTCCGCAATCCGCTGTTTTAAATAAGTAAAAAGACCCAACTGGAAACCAAATCCTGATGCCAGGATAAAAATCCAGTACCAGATTCTTTTAAACTCTTGAAGAGCTGAACTGATAGAGCCGTTGGCAAGGGTAACTATTCCGAAAAATATCACCAACAGAACTCCAACTCCAAGGGTCCCAAAGACTACGGGACGATTATTACCGCTTGCTTTGCTGACTTCGTCCTGATCTGAAAGATAGGCTACTGGATTTTTTGCAAACGCTTTCAGGCAATGTGAACTGCAGAAGTAGTAATCAGTTCCCTGAAAATCATAGTGGAGCGAATTATCATTTTCAGAAACATTCATTCCACAGACCGGATCCTTGCTTGAAACGAGATCGCTATCTTCCTGGCAGCAAGGTTTAATAGTTTCATGATCATGTGGTTTCATAACGTTACCTCTTTTAAATGAGTTAAAGGTTATTTTTTGATTGATGGTTTACAGATTATCCGCAACAGCCTTTCTTGTGCTGCTTGCGATCATTTTCATGGTTGCCAATCTTTCCCAACAGACCCAAAATCAGTAAGCCAATTGTCAAAGACCATAATACGATTCCTGTGGTTGTAAGTGTCATGATTGTTACCTCCATTAATGATGGTGATGCTCATGGTCCTCTCCAGTTAAAGCGTCCATGATGGGACATTCACTTAATGGCCCGTGTCCATCACAAGTTCCTGCAAGATGCTCAAGGGCTCCTTGGATCTTGGAAAGGTCTCTGACCTTTTTCTTAATATCTTCAATCTTTTCCACGGTCCGTTTTTTGATGTCCGCTTTGGTGGCATGCGGATCATGCTGCATAAACAACAGCTCTTTGATCTCTTTAAGTGTAAAGCCAAGGTCTTTTGCACGTTTGATGAATTTGAGACGGCCGACCTCTTCCACAGGGTAAATTCGGTAATTTGAATCTGTTCTGGGAGGAGGTTTTATTAACCCCTGCCTTTCGTAAAACCGAACAGTTTCAATACCTAATCCAACCTGTTTTGCCAGTCTTCCTATGGTCAGTCCATTCATTTGAATTCTCCTAAAATTGATTGTTTGTTCGTACCTAAACTTTATTATAAACATTGAACCATACTACAGAGTCAAGGGTCTGGTGTAAAATTTTATTTATCCGTCAAAAATAATCAAAAAATCAGGATATTTGAGGCAAGGAAGTTTGAATTAAAAAACCGTTATCGGTAAAAGTTTGGATATTTGATTCTTCAACCGTACCCCAGAAAATAAAAAAGAGAGAGCCCAACGGCCCTCTCTTGATCAGCACCCTGTCTGAGATAAACTCTCTACCATTAGCATTGTTTCAGCCCATCCGTACCTTCGCCAAACTCCGGGGATGCACAGTAATATTCCTGTAGACGATTTCTGAAATCTTCACCAGACTCATTAGTCGTCATGCTGGGAGCTCCTAACAGTTTGAACTCAGAAACAATGAGAGTCACGGTCACACTTTCTTCGTCATTTTGAATTTTTAAGGCCTCCAACGGAACAGCAGATTTAGTATCTTCTCCGATTCCAAGTAAGCTTTTTCCAAGAATGACATAATTGATCTCCCCGGTATCTGCATTAAAGTTGACGTCCCGAATTTTACCAACATGTTCACCATCAAGGTTGTCTACATTCCGGCCGATAAGTTGTTCCGAAGTATAGACGCTGCTCTCTGTCTTGGTTACATCTGCAAAAGACTGCCCTGAAAACAGAGTAGCCGCCAGAATTGCGATCAGTAAAATAATTGTTTTTTTCATAGCAATACCTCCAAAAAATTGATTAGTTTTTTTATCTTTAAACTTTATTATAAACATTTGACATTACTACAGGGTCAATACCTGATTGAAAAAAAATATGGCAAGAAAAAATATGAGGATAAAATGAAGCAAGCTGCACTCAAAATAATCTTTGTATGAGTACAGCTTAACAGGTGGGATGTTTTTGAAACAAAAGGTGGTTTAACGTCGCGCCCAGGACTTAATTCAATGTCCGTCGCCGCAATGAGCGACTCTGGGAATCTTAAATCTTTTCATGCGGTACCTCCTTAATAATGGGCTCGATTGTTTGTTTTTAACTGCTTTTTAAATAACATAAGCCTTGGACCATACTACAGAGTCAAGTATAAATTTATATCTATTCTTGATTTAGACTTCATCTTCAAATTCAGAGTGACATAAATAGATGTTTCAATTTATCAGGCAATGGAAAGTGAGATGTCTGCTGATATGTCTGACAATGTCAAGTAGAAAACACCTATCCATTGCCCCCTGTTTAAGGGGACATAAAAGCTGTGTATTCACGGCAGATGAAACTAGCGATGTCTGCTATACATGTTGAGTTGTGAATGATTCCTGTAAGTGCAAGATGTACGGTGTACATGTTGACCTGAAAAAAACGTGTGTGTGTTTGTGCCTGTG
>CAXMTO010000044.1:0-4165 GCA_964196355.1 uncultured Myxococcota bacterium | reverse complement strand
TGAACCTCGCCGGCTTCTATGACATGTAGATTTCCCATGCTGTCTTTATGACGCAAGGTCCCCTGCAAAGGTATAGAAATAATTTCCATATTTTCATGGGGATGTGTGCTAAATCCCTGTGAGGGCATAACTATATCATCGTTGATAACACGCAGCGCACCAAATCCCATCCGTTCGGGATCATAATAGCTGGCAAAACTGAAGGTATGTCGACTGACAAGCCAACCGTGGTCAGCCAGACCTCGAGAATCCGCTTTATGGATATTGATTTTCATGATCACCTCTTCATTTCAGGCACCCTTAAACGACCTACCTTCACTCATTGATAATAGATAAAAAATTTCATTCAGCCGCCTGATGCATATGTACATCCTGCTGCGGATATGGAAATGAGATACCTTTGTCATCAAAGGTAAGTTTTATTTTTTCGATCAACTCAAAACGTACATTCCAATAATCAGCTGTCTGCACCCATGGACGAACTATAAGGTTTACACTGGAATCCGCGAGTTCTGATACGACAATAGCGGGAGCCGGATCAACCAGAACCCTCTTGTCAGCACCAATAAGGTCTTCGAGTATTGTTTTGGCCTCACGAATATCATCATCATAACCTATGCTAACCATCAGGTCGATTCTGCGGGTGGGTTCGGCATTGACGTTAGTGATTACGCTGGAAGTAATTCCACCATTTGGTACGATGAATTTCTGGTTATCCGGGGTTAGAAGGACGGTACTGAAGATATCAATCTGCTGCACTGTCCCACTCACTCCACCGGCGGTAACGTAATCACCCACCACAAATGGTCGAAACAGAATTAGCATAACGCCGGAGGCAAAATTGGACAGCGAATCCTTGAGGGCCAGGCCAATAGCCAAACCGGCAGCACCGAGGATTGCCAGAAAGGAGGTGGTCTTTATACCTAACTGATCTGCGGCAGCAATGACTACAGCAGCCAGCAAACCATAATAGATCAGCTTACCAAGGAAACGGGACAGGGTTTCATCCACACCCCCTTTAATCATCGCCTTGCTGCTGAGAGCTGTAAGCCATCTGGCCAGCCAGCGACCAATTACCAGAATAGCAACAGAAACAAGTATGCCGGGCCCATTGGCGATAAGCCAGTCTTTAGCAATCTGCAGGTATTGCAGGTTGCTGTCACCACTTGATGTATTCTGCTGCTTCGCTTCCTGAGCGGCAGCATGGACAAAGACAGTCGTGAGAAAATTGGGAAATATCGCTACTGTTCCGACAAAAAAAGTTTTAAGCAAATTTTTTAATTTCATAACAGATTCCTTAGATTTTTTGTAATAACCAGGACACCTTTCAAGGTAAAAAACCACTACCACTCTATGATCACATTCGACCATGCCGGATAATCGAAACCAGCAGCCAAAAGCCCATGATCCCGGCGACAAGAAATCCGGCTAAACCGATAACTGGTATCCCGTGCCACTTCGGCGGAATATCGGACAAAATGATCAGAGACGAACCGATTATCTGTGCAGCCAGCACAATTGCAAATGCGATACGGTTGGAAATTTTATCAAGGGCCCTTGCAAGCCCTTCCATACCACGGTGTTCAAAAGCAATTTTCATTCTGCCCGAGCGTAACTGCCGTAAGATCCCCCGGACTTCTTCCGGTACCTCCTGAATAAGTTTCAGATATTCACCACTGGTCTCGCCGATTCCCTCAGCAAGACGACCGGGCCGCAAACGTTCTGCCTTCACCTTTTTTATATAGGGCTCTGCCAGAGTAATCAGCTCAAGATCGGGGTCAAGAAGTAAACCAACACCTTCAATCGTTGATAGCGCTTTGATCATCAGGTAAAGATTCGGTTTAATGCTGAGTTTGTGGCGTTGCACCAGGTCGAGAAGTTCCTGCAGTATCTTCCCGGCCTGCAACTCCTTGAGAGGCAGATACAGATAACGGTCTAAAAGATCCCCAAGGTCACGGCTAAGTGCATCATGGTCGATTTCACCAAACTGAATGGTTATCCCGAGCACACCATCAGTCACCTTCCGATCGTTTTTCGTGACAATGGAGACCATCAGGTCTGTAAAGTCTTCCCGGTCCTGACGACTGAGTCGCCCCATCATACCAAAATCAAGAAAACAGATAACATTGCCCGGCAATATGAAGATATTTCCTGGATGGGGATCTCCATGAAAAAAGCCATGGACAAAAATCTGCTCCATAACCAGGTTGGCGCCACGTTTGGCTATCAGCGAAAAGTCATAGCCCTGACTGCGCAACACATCAATTTTCGAAGCTTTGATACCGACAACATATTCCATGGTCAGAATACGTTCGGTACAGAGCTCTGAGTAGACAAGAGGGACGTGAATACTCTTATGCGCCTTAAACTGCCGAGCAAACCTTTGGATACTGGCTAACTCAACCCTGTAATCGATTTCAAGTGACAGGCTCCGGGCAAACTCATCAACAACAGCAGATGGCTGATGTCCCTGGAGTTCTTCCAGGTACTGCTCCATAAGACCTGCAAGATAGGTAAGGATCTCCAGGTCAACGGCGATAATTTTCTCGATATCCGGGCGCTGTACCTTGACCACCACTTCATTTCCATTATGCAGGCGTCCGCGATGAACCTGGCCTATTGATGCCGCCGCCATCGGTTCTTCGTCAAATTTTTTAAACAGCTCACTAGGTTTTTTACCGGTTTCGGCGAGAAAAATTTCCTCCACTTCGTCAAATGAAAAAGGCGGTACATTGTCCTGCAGCTCCGCCAACTCATCCAGATAGTCGGGGGATATCAGATCAGGACGGGTCGAAAGAACCTGACCCAGCTTAATAAAAGTTGGTCCCAGCTCCTCGAGAGCCATACGAAACCTTTCGGCCCGTGAGTGTTTTTCGATTTCTGCCCGGGGTTTTCGGTTGATCATTTTCAATCCTGTTTCCAGGTACTGATCAATACGCAGAGCTTCTACAAAATCGTCAAACCCATATTTAAAAAGAATCCGTACTATTCGCTGGTATCGATTGAGATGCCTGTAGGTTCGACCTATGGCCCCAATTTTCCTGATACTTATCATGATTTCATATCATTTTTTTACCTGTTCAAACATCCGGATCCTTATTCAAGGCTATCTGCAATTCTTCAACCTGCCGACGTAAGTCAGAAAAATCATCGGTGGTTACAATGTTAAGCTGTTTGATTTTTGCCTCGACTATCTGGGTAATTTTGAGATCCAGTGAATCCTTAACAGCCTCGGTTTTCTGGATCAGTTCATCAACAAACCGCTTGCCTTCGTCCTGACCAATTTTTCCCTGCTTGACGAAATCGTCTTTCAACTCTTCAATTTTTTCCTTGGTAAGAAATGCAGCGCCAATACCGGTGTACACAACACTTTTCAGCAGTTCTTTCATGACACTCTCCTTTCTGATTACTGCATTAGTCGGTCGATTGTTCTCTTGATAGCTATCACTATAGTTGTGGAAAATCTGAATATCAATCACATTATATATAAAAGCTCACGGCCGGGTTCTGCTTTGGAACAGTGCTCAAGGAAGTCTGGTCTTAAAATTAGTCAGTTTCGTCTGGGTATGGAGACTGACTATCAAGGTGGGCAGGCTATGATCTGACACCGGTAAACGGTGAAAAGCAGGCGGGAATCTTGTCATTTCAGTACCTTCTGGATCCCCGCCTACGCGGGAATGACGGAACAGGAGACTTTTTACGATTTCATCACATATCATAATATGGCTTTATGCTGATCACTTTGGTAGTATGAAATTCAGAATGAGAGATAAAAAGACTGCAGATTTATTGCCGGAGGAGATGTCCATTGATACCATTACTATCACAGAATAAACCCATTCTACTTGATGGCGGTTTAGGGCGGGAATTGCGGTTCAGGGGAGTGGAGGTGCCAGAGACAATCTGGGCAGCCGGATCACTGATGACGGATCCGGAAGTAGTTCGACAGATCCATCTCGATTATATTGCAGCTGGTGCGGATATTATTACAACTAACACCTATGGTGTAATCAGGAACGATCTAGCGAAAATTGGAATTGAAGATCGTTTTGCCGAACTCAACTCGCTCGCCTGTAAACTCGCACTTGAAGCCCGGGAGATGTCCGGGCGTAATGTATTGATTGCCGGGTCTCTCCCCCCATTGAGGGGAAGCTATCGTTCCGAT
>CAXMTO010000043.1:0-3099 GCA_964196355.1 uncultured Myxococcota bacterium | reverse complement strand
CCGACGAACATCTACTTTTGTAAGAGGGTTACCCTCACCTGACACACCACCTGCATCCAATGGAATAAATCCAACGCGCATGGATGGACCTTCGAGATGAACCGCCCTTCCTGTTTTGCCCATGCTTTGAGCAATATCCATTGGAACATTGTACATCCAGTCGATATTTCCGGTCATCAATTCGGCTTGTTGAGTGCCTAAGTCAGGAATACTCCTGATTTTGATTTTAGCGATGGCGGGTTGTCCCTTCGGACCTTCAAAATATTTATCAAAGTGCTCCAGGATTAATTCTTTACCTGGATCGAAGGATTTGACTTTGTAGGGACCAAGACCATTTAAGGTTGCGGCCTGGGCATTTTTGTCATAATTACCAGTTGTTCCGTAAATGCCGTTCTGGCGGATGCGGATACGTCTGGCCATGTCTCTGAGAGCCAGAGGATAAGTCGTCTTCAATTTAAAACGGACTGAATAGGGTCCTGTCTTTTCAACACTTTCCAGCCAGCGCACAGTTGTTTTGTGCGGCTTGTTGGCTTTATCTTCGATTACATATTGATAGGTGTAGTACACATCATCGGCCGTCATTTTACTGCCGTCGTGGAACGTCACATCCTGACGCAAGTCGACATCAATCGTTTTGTCGTCAGCATATTTGTATGAAGCTGCAAGGTTAGGTTTAATTTCAAAGGTTGTCTCATCAACATGAAACAATGTTTCATCGATCAGGTCAGATAACATGATGTATTCACGTTTTGTCGTCTGCATGTAATCAAGGTTCAATATCTCGCGAACAAAGGCGATAACCATTGTGTCGTCTTTCTTATTTGCGGACACAGGTTGAACAGTTGCCAGGGCAAACATTAAGACCATCAACACCGAATTGATCATAGAGCTTTTTATTTTCATGGATTCTCCTTTTCTTTTGAAATTATGCTGTGAGATATATCACCATGTTACTTATACCCCCTTGTGGGGTGTTGGTTTCAAATATTTCCCTGAGAATTTCATTGCTTCTCCTCATTCAACACTTCAGCCAATTTTTCCAGTGCATCCCATGCTGCAGGAAAACCGGCATATGCTGCCACCTGAAATATTGCTTCAAATATTTCAGGCAGTTGTGCGCCATTACGCAAAGCCATTCTGAAATTTAATTTCAAAGCATTGTGACGGCCTAATGCTGCCAAAATACAAATACTGCAAAGGGACCTCGTTTTGAGATCGATCCCCTCCCGTGTCCATATCCTCCCGCCTACAACTGAAATGACTTCTTTCTCAAAATCCGGGCATACAGACCGAAAACGTGAGACCAGAGCCTCCATATTATCTTCACCCACCATCTTGGCGAACTGCTTATACCCCTTTTCGTAATCTGTGTTCATATCATTTCCCCCACATAGCATGAAATTCGGCTGTGATGGTGCGTTGAGCTAACAATCGGCTTGAAGGACCTGTGTACCACCATAACCTCCTTCACTTTTGTCTGAGTTTTCCACCGCAACAACCCTGGCACATGCTCCTTCCCCGCCGGCAATTTTCAGAGGCAAGGCGTATATGTCAACACGATCGGCCTTGATCTGATGCAGATTGCATAAATACTCAATCAGGAGGATACCTTTGCGCAGAATGAGGTCGTGGGTTGGCATCTCCTGGGCAGTGGGATGTCGATCAGGAATATCTCTTATGACATAGTCTTGGGGAAAATCGAACCCAACGGCTTTTATTGAGAGTTCTGATAACCATTCTGCGCCATTACGGTTAAGATATGGTGCATCCGACCAGTATTTTTTGCCGGTGTAATCCCGGGCCAGATCCCAGCCTGTTTTAAGCAGCACGATATCGTCGGGAAGTACATGGCTTGCTCGTTCGCTAAGCAGGTCACGGCCGATTTCCTGATTCTCAGCAATAGGTGTCAAGTCGACTACAGCCGCAGGACCGCAAAGCCTTTTCAGATCGATCTGGTCAATGCTTTCACGGCCGAGTTCTATATGAAGTGGAGTATCAATGTGGGTGAATGCATGCATGCCTGTTCTGATGCCAGTAACTTGATAGGGATCCCCGCAACTCATATCCTTCAACAACTCGATCTCAACGGGCCAGCGCCATATAGGCTGAACAGTCATACTCAAATCGATCAAGCCCATTATCTCATCTCCTGGATTACGTTCAATGTCGTGGAGGTACTCATCCACGGTCTGTTGCTATCACACAGCAATCCGGTAAACAGAATGCAGCTCATTTGCATCCTTTAACACTTGACTCAGATCGATTATCTGGGCCCAGTACAACCGTACATGCATCTCTGCCGTCTTTGGGTATTTTTTTTGTTACGACACGCCGAATAGGTACATGTATGGGACTGGTGATAAATTTCACTGCAGTGCCAATCGTACCACCTTTTTTAACACCCAATCGTATGTCGGAAAAGCTGCCGCGAACCCTGAGCGGTGTTGCAAGGTTAAAAAATTCTGGCTTTTTGGGTGTCGGGGAGATGGTCATATCAATCTGATTTGTAGAGAAATCTACCTGTCCTTTACCGCAAATTCTGATTTTACTGGTATCAATAAAAAACACGTCCGGGGTCAGGGATCCATCGTTGACCTGCCATCTGCCGACTGCACAGTTGATATTTGACTCGTTTTCATCGCTGCTCGAAACGATTGCAGCTATCAGATTGACGGCCCAAAGATCTACGATACCGGCACGCAAATTTTCCAGGTTACCTGAAAAATCAAAATAGCCGTTGCCATTGGCTAATATTTGATCAACTGATGCAGCCGATGACTGTAGATCGACATCAAGATTAACCAGTCCACCCATTATTGATTCCGGTTGATTCCTCCTGGCCATAATGCCAATGTCAAAATTACTCATTACTGCCCTGAACGATGCGTCTGATTTTTCGGTTCCCGGCTTTACAGAAGCTGACAACTCAACTGAACCCCCCGGCACATTGAGTTTTAGTGGCTCGATTGCAATTCTGCCGTCACGAATAGTCGCAACCAGGCTGCCACTTCCTAATTTTTCTTCACCAAGAAGTATCTCTTCAGAGTGAACATTCAGTGCTATGTCAAACTCGTTGAGGACGTCGGGATCGAGGATCTT
>CAXMTO010000042.1:0-8290 GCA_964196355.1 uncultured Myxococcota bacterium | reverse complement strand
AAAATAGATAACAAAAACGTATCCTCAAACTAGTAATCTAAATAAAGGGTGGGATATACATAGGCGTGCTGACCTGTGACCGAATAGAAATTGCCCAAGCAGCCAAAGCATTGCTTCTTTGAAACGTTAACCCCAATTGGGAGAGACTATGATGAGTGATTTTTGTATGGAAGGCGGGTGTGCGTGCGGCTATGTGCGCTATCAAATTACGATTAAACCGATGTTTGTGCATTGCTGCCATTGTCGGGATTGTCAACGATTGTCTGGTTCAGCTTTTGCTATAAATGCGATGGTAGAATCGACCCATGTCCATCTATTACAAGGAAAAACTGAAACGATCACCGTGCCAACGCCTAGCGGTATGGGCCAACAGATTTGTAGGTGCCCAAACTGCAAAACAGCGGTGTGGAGTTATTACGGCGGGGCTGGCGATAAAAATAGCTTTATCAGGGTAGGTTCACTAGACGAGCCCGATCTATTGCCGCCGGATATTCATATCTACACAAGATCAAAACAGCCTTGGATTACCTTGTCTGCCAGCATTCCAGCGGTTGATACCTCTTATGACCCTAACGAATATTGGCCAGAGGAAAGTCTAGAGCGGCGTAAGGTGTTGTATGAATAGGATTATTACTGACGTTGCCAGGTCGGTAAATTTCCGATAGATTGGCACCTCTCTTTTTCAGCCCCGGCCCCCCCCACAACCCCCAAAATCAGCATTATTTGCTGATCCGGGCAGCGGACAGTACTTCCCGGTGCTGCGGGGAGTGGGTTGTGTTTGATGGTGCAATTGTGCGGGATGATCTGCGTGTGAATATGGGCCTTGTAGGATCTCGTTCTGAGTTACTCAGTTCAGATAATTTGAAGGGGTGGAACATATATAGGCGTGCTGACCTGTGACCGAAAAGAAACAGATCGTAATCTTCGTTGCCCTGAACTTCTGGTTCATTACTGATCTAATCTTACAAATATCCCACATTTGAAGAAAATGGCATAAAATATCTTGAGAGGATCACTCTGTGACACCTCTGACCAGGAGGAACACCTTGGTATTAGAGAGGTTGTGCAATTTCGCCGCTGCAGAAGATCAATGCAATGTTCATGAAGTTCCAGCCTCAGATGTTTTCATCTTTGAAAGGTGAAAAATATTTATTTTTTTCTTGCTAAATCTGTTCATATTTCTGTTCATAATGCAAATAAAGCAGGGTAGAATATAAATGTTAAACGAACTATATATATGAAAATATTTGTATATCTGAACTTATGTTGATGTTATAACAATTGTTTTCATGTCAAAATAACATCCCTTTTAATACGTTATGAGATATCGATGTATTCCCTGTCCCTGCAGTTATGGCGCTTGTTGTCTTCATATTATGTTCATAATTTAAAACAGGGAATACAGATGGCAGCAAAAACATTCACTGATGAGGTAAGTATCTCGCGAATAAATGGGAAAAGCAAGCCCACCGAATAATATTTAGTACCTTACTCCAGAAACACTGCAACAAAAAACAAGAAACTGAGGAATGTATACTAAAGTTATGTGGTTACATGTACCACCAAGGTACTTATACCCCCTTGTGGGGTGCTAGTGGTTTACTCTGTGCTCTCTGTGTCCTCTGTGGTGAAATAATTTATCTTTTGGATTGTGGGCGGAGCCCACTTTAGTACTTATCTTCTGCGTTTTGTACCCCATAAGGGGAGACTTGACGCAGTCCAAGCGTTTTAAAAGTTCCGAGCTATCCGGGTTAGGAGTGTCATGCAAGTGGAAAAGGTATTTACCCTGTTTAAAAAGGCTAGAGACTCTGGGGCGAGAAGAGGTGAGGTAAAAACCGCTCACGGAGTTTTTCAAACACCAGTTTTTATGCCCGTTGGTACTCAGGGAACGGTCAAGGCGGTAACGCCTGAAAATTTATTGGAAATGTCCGCCCAAATTATTCTGGGCAATACTTACCATCTTTTTATTCGACCAGGCCATGAACTGATTGAGAGATTTGGCGGACTTCATAAATTTATGAACTGGAAGGGAGCCATTTTAACAGACAGTGGCGGCTTCCAGATCTTCAGTCTTAGAGATTTGGCAAAGATCACGGAGGAAGGAGCTGCTTTTCGTTCACACCTTGATGGTTCCAAACTGTTTCTCAGCCCGGAGGATGCAGTCCAGGTTCAGCAGTCTCTCGGCTCTGATATTATGATGTGTCTGGATACCTGTATTCCGTATCCGGCCACAAGAGAGGAAACAGTTGAGTCAACGGATTTAACAACCCGCTGGGCCAGACGCTGCCGTAAGGCACATACCAGAAGAGATCAGTTGCTTTTTGGTATTGTTCAGGGCGGAATGTATCCAGAATTGCGAAAAAAACATGTCGAGGAGCTCATACAGATAGGTTTTGATGGCTATGCAATTGGTGGGTTGAGTGTGGGGGAGGAAAAAAATCTTATGTACGATATTGCCGAAGTAACGGCACCATCTCTGCCTGAAGACTATCCTCGTTACCTCATGGGCGTCGGTACTCCTTCAGATCTTGTCGAGGGGGTGTGGCGGGGTATTGACATGTTCGATTGTGTCATGCCGACCCGGAATGCCAGAAACGGAACTCTTTTCACCTCGAAAGGAAAGGTTATAATAAAAAACGCAAGACACAGGAATGATCAAAAGTCACTTGATGAAGAGTGCTCATGTTATACCTGCAGGAATTATTCCAGAGGATATTTGAGGCACCTTTTTCAGAGTCGTGAAATACTCAGCTATCACCTGAATACCATTCACAACCTTCATTATTATCTCAATTTAATGGCCGATATTCGATCCTCCATTGAGGATGAGAATTTCACTCAATTCAGGAAAGATTTTTATAGCAAGCTTGAGCATGAATGATTACCATGCAACCTGACTTATAGTTCATATACATAAACACTATTTTTTTTGGAGGAATTGTCATGGTAGGAACCGCCCATGCAGCCGGAGCAGCCGGAGCAGCTGGTGGATTTGCATCGTTTATCCCGCTCGTATTGATTTTTGTTGTATTCTATTTTTTACTTATCCGACCCCAGCAGAAACAGGCTAAGCAACATCAGGCCTTTCTTACTGAACTGAAAAAAGGTTATAAGGTTATGACGAAAGGGGGGGTTCATGGTGTAATTACAGGATTAACAGACAGTATCATCAGTCTTGAAATTGCAAAAGATATCGTTATTAAAGTTTCCCGGGATGCAATTGCGGGTTCTCTTGGTAAGGATGGTGCAGTTGTTCCGACTAAAAAAGAGAAAAAGAGCACTGGTGGATGAGGCATTAAATAATGCTCAAATCTGCAGGGTGCAGATACAGTTTGTAAAAGCCGGATTATCCGAGAGGATGATCCGGCTTTTTTAGTACCTTACTCCAGAAACCCTGTCATAAAAACGAGCACGGTAGACTCATCATTCTCCACAGATAAAAATGGCGAAAAAGAAATTTTATGCAGTTGCTGTAGGTCGTCAGACTGGTATCTTTACAGACTGGACGACAGCAGAGAAGCAGGTTAATGGGGTTCCAGGGGCCAGGTATAAAAGTTTCTTTGGTAAGGAAGATGCTGAAGAATGGTTGCAGGATCCCGTATACAGTAAGAAAATATCATCACCTGGCAGGACAGCTCAAAAGGGTGTTGATCCGGAGAGTAATGGTGCTGATATCGTGATATATACCGATGGCGGCTGTAGTAATAATCCAGGTCCCGGAGGATATGGCGCAGTGATAGTCGCTGCTGGCCGGCAAGTGGAAGTCAGTGGCGGCTACAGGTTGACTACCAATAATAGAATGGAAATGATGGCTGCCATAGTTGCTCTTCGTCGGTTTGAGACGAGTGCAGAATCGATAGAGCTCTATTCAGACTCAAGTTATCTGGTAAACGGCATTAAAAAAGGCTGGGTGGTAAGATGGCAGCGAAACGGATGGAAAAAATCTGATGGCCAGGATGTTCTCAATATTGACTTGTGGAAGGAACTGATAAGGCTCACCGC
The DNA here is from genome assembly GCA_964196355.1 of uncultured Myxococcota bacterium. Lineage (GTDB taxonomy): Bacteria > Desulfobacterota > Desulfobulbia > Desulfobulbales > Desulfocapsaceae > Desulfomarina. The sequence goes on along the minus strand of CAXMTO010000042.1, from coordinate 4,288 downwards.
AAAGGGCAATGTACGTCTTCAATGGGTGAAAGGCCATGCCGGTAATGCATTGAATGAACGATGCGATCGGCTGGCTGTGGGTTCTGCAAGAAAAGAAGACTTGCTCGTTGATTACGGATATGAAAAAAAATAACTGGCACGAATCAGTCCTCCTGCCCGGATGGAGATGAGTCTTACAATCTCCTTCGCTGGGGTTCCGTCAGGGGCGAATTCGTATATTGGGATACATTCCTTCCTTTTCCCCAAAGTAGAACGGCTGAATGGTGTTCAGAGAAAGATTCTGGTTTCTTTGGGCATGGCCCTCATTTTTCTCACCATCGTAGAAAGCGCCATTGACGTCTAGAATATGATGGATTCGATCTTGAAAGGCCTTTACGAAGAGCTCACCTCGCCCCTCAAAGTGCATTCTGCCCCGTGAAAAAAAGGTTTCGACCTCTGCCAGCTGTTTCAGTGAGATACTGTTTTCTGACAGTTCTTCACTGTTTCTGACCAATCCCCAGACCAGGTGATCTGGAGGAATTTCAAGTGATTCATCGATGTCGATTATAGTGTGCGGCATTATTATTGAGCCTTTACCGATAGATAATTTGCTTTCCGGTTCCGCATGGAGAAAACTGTTGAAACCGACAAATACACCAGCGCCCAGCTTTGCATTTATTATTTTTGCACCATGAGCAGTAACATTCAAACCTCCAAGATGTGAGTCTATGATAAAACAGTTTTCCTGGGCATTTGACCCCTTCCCCAGAAAGGAGTTTTCAAGGTACGCCCTCTGTGCGACAAGTACATTATCTTCGATAGTAGTATTCGGCAGCACAACCGCAAAACGATCCAGTGATGCGGTTGTGGGGACTGACTCTATTGTTTCAAGGTTGACAAAATCAAAGACACGCTGGAATGCATTTTTGCGATTTTCAATAAAATCAAACAATACGCCCCAGGGCACATTTTCCGGTGAGAGAGAAACATAGTGGGCGAGAGGATCAGCGGGGTAGGTATAGAGGAAATTGAAATTTCCCTGGCTGTTTACCCACACCGTTCCGGGAGCAATATTGAGATGGTTAATTTCTCCTGCCTGGATATATGAATAGGCGCCAATTGCGCTATCTCTCATGGTCGTTAGATCCACTGTGGCAAAAGGGCCAAGGAAGCAACCATCACATGGGGCGCCATGGATATTTGAATAATCCATGGCCAAAGTGTCCTTTATGAAAAACTTTTCAGCTGTTTCCGGATCGTGTGAACAGTTATGCACGAGAGTTTTTACCAGGGCGCTATCTTCTATGGAAATTATCTCGTCGTCGGTGAGGGCGATCTCAAATTTTCCGTACTTAAAAAGTTGTTTTTTTCTTTTCAACTCGTCCCCACGAATATCGCTTTTATATAACAGTGAATTCTCGACACTGCATTTTCCAAGAAAATAGCTGCCTGCGAGGGCTGAGCGGTTAAAATAAAAATCCAGAGGATGATCGGGGGTTATGCCGTAAAAGGCATAAAATTTGGTCATTTGATCGAGCGGTATCAACTCTCCGGCGAAGGGAGTGACATCAAAATCGAGTTCTCTTAGATTAATATTCACTCTTTGAACAATACGACTGAAGAGTTTTTCCAATTCTCGCATAGAGAGTATCCTTCTGGCTATGGTATAAGAATTATGTCAGGGGGAATGTGATTTTTTATCCCTCAAGTGCCTTTATTTCCTGAGAAACAACTGAAAACACATCAGCCATTCTGAGGACGCCGACAATTTTTCCGTTGCGTGTAACGAGTAAAGACTGCAGTCTGCCTGCTGCCAATTTGTGAATAGCTTCGTCGAGGTTGCGGTCTACTGAAACAAACGATCCGGCTTTGGGTTTCTGCATAAATTCTTCAACTTTTTTGTTGGCAATAATCTTCAAGGCTTCTTTTTTGAGGATCGGTTCTTTAGATCGATATCGGTCTCGGAGTTGGGCAATGTACTCCTTGCTGAAATTATATTTTCCAATCTCTTTTATTTTTTCATTGAAGTCGTTTTGTGGCTCAATTGCCTGTAGAGCTCTCAGTTGCCCTATCTTGCCGACGACATCACCGGTATCGTCTAAAACAAGAATGGCTCTGTGCTGATATTTGTTCGAAGTATGGGCCTCCTGTGCCTTTTCCAGGGCTATCAAGGCATTGCCGAGGCTCGTACCGAGAACAACAGTTGCATACTCAGAGATGGGTATCATAAAATCTTTAACTAAATGATTTTCCACAATATCTCCCTCAGGCAAAAATTAAGTGGTGTGCAGGGTATCTTGAAAAATGAGTGCTTTCCTTGAATATCAATGCATATGGAAAACAATTTTCCTGACAGCCTGTAAATGATAGACTGAATGAGCATTCAGTTTTTAGGATAAAAATAGAGTTTTGTCAAAAGAATAACAGAGGATCTGTCAGGTGTTATCCAACCGGGCGATCAACCTCGAGGGTGTATTGTGTCATTAACCACCCGTATTGGCCTTCTTGGGTTTTTACGTAAAGCCAATCCGGGGAAACACCTATTACATCAACGGTTTCATCGCGGTGAGCCTGATTGATAACAGTGTTTTCCAGGCCGGGCCCAGATCGGATGTTTACTATTTTTGCAATGATTTTTACCTGTCGCAGTACCAGTTCCTGTGGCGCTGACGGCGTTACGGGAGTGTATTGCGGGGTGACAATTGATTCAGACTGCACAATTGCTCGAGGGGGACTACTGTAGTAAATAGTTCGTGGTCTTGGTGATACGGAAATAGCAGATCCGATCAGTGCTCCTGTCAACATCCCAGCCCCGAAGTAGGGGAAGAAATGGTTTGCATGGGGGTAGTTGTGGCCGGTTGGAACACGGTGGTACGGATACCCCGTTCGGTAGTGAGTATTATAGCTCCGGTAGCCGTGCCTGCGGTCGGCGAAAGAAACAGTAACTGTGGAGAAAAGAAAAAGAGAGATAATCAGGATAACAGAAAACGGCCTTTTCATGGTAACCTCCAATAATAAAATGGCGATGTCAGCGGAGCTCACTGGCGTCGATTGTATCTTACTTACTGCATGCAATATAATACTCGGGACATCATTTTGCAACGGCTGGCAAGGGTGCCTGAACTCGGATGTCAGTATTTATTTGCTTACCCCGGTATTGCAGTTATAGTGGGAATGGTGAAAATATGGTGCGAATGTTCCCCTTGGCGAAAAGCGTAATTGAAAATACGTGAAGCATCTGTACACAGCGATAGCATGGATGATCGAGGTTTATAATCAGCTCCTGGATGTTAATACAGACAGGTGCTACCATGAGAGAGCTTAAATTATGTGTAAAACCAATAAATTGACAGGAATACTAAAAAATGAATATTCCCCAGTATAGTGACATCGAAAAAGCGCACAGCAGGATCGAAAGCCTGATTCACCGCACCCCAGTGTTTACCTCCAGTGGGATAAACAGCCTGATTGGAGGTGAATTGTATTTTAAGGCTGAAAATTTTCAAAAGGTGGGCGCTTTCAAATTCAGGGGAGCATGCAATGCCGTTTTCTCATTGCCTGAGGAGGAGGTGATAAAGGGTGTAATCACACATTCATCGGGAAATCACGGAGCAGCTCTGGCCCTGGCTGCTCGTTTGAAGGGAGTGACTGCCCACGTTATAATGCCGAACAATGCACCTGAGATAAAAAAGACAGCTGTTGCCGGATATGGCGCGGAAATTACCTTCTGTGAACCTACTCTCGAAGCGAGAGAATCAACATTGGCAGCGGTGGTTGAACAGACCGGTGCTACAGAAATACACCCATATAATAATTTTTCCGTCATCAGCGGACAGGGTACAGCTGCTAAGGAACTCATTGAAGATTATGGGGAGTTTGATCTGATTATGGCTCCTGTCGGTGGAGGCGGCTTACTCAGTGGGACCGCTATTGCGGTAAAACAGTTGTCTCCTGATTGTAAGGTTATTGCCGCTGAACCTGAGGGTGCGGATGATGCCTGCAGATCGTTTAAAAGCAAAACACTTATCCCTTCAGTCAACCCCCAAACCATTGCAGATGGATTGCTGACCTCGCTGGGTGAACGAAATTTCGCTATTATCATGGATAATGTTGACGATATCGTGACGGTCTCAGAAGAAAAAATAATTGAAGCCATGCGCCTTATCTGGGAACGGATGAAAATCGTGGTGGAGCCTTCATCTGCTGTGTCCCTGGCCGCCATACTCGATAATAAAGTAGATATACAGGGAAAAAAAGTAGGTATTATTCTTTCCGGCGGAAATCTGGATTTAGGGAGCTTGCCGTTTTA
>CAXMTO010000041.1:0-3885 GCA_964196355.1 uncultured Myxococcota bacterium | reverse complement strand
GAGGTTTATATTTATGGTAAGACTATCGTTATATTATAATAATTATTGGGGGGATAAATCAAGTGCCACAATGTGTTAGGAAGGCAGAATTAAGAGCAGTGTAGATGTCTTGCCACCATCTTTAGTTTTGTAATACAAAATATGACTCAATATATCCACCGTACATCTTTATACTTTAGGAATGATTCACGACCTACAATGGATAGCAGACATACGTAACTTAGCAGTTAACAATATGGTATGTATGTTTCATTTTTTGGGAAGGCAGAAAAATGTAAACAAGTTGCAGGATGTTTCAATTTTCAGAAGTATAGATTCATAACACCCAAGCTCACTTGCCACAATTAAGCGTAGCGGAATAGCGGTCAGGTGCAGCGCATTGTTAGCAATTGCTTTCACTAAGCCTGAGCTTTCTTGGGCATGAGATACCACAGGACAAATGCCACCAGGAATAGAGCTGGAATATCGCCCAGCAGGTTTGCTCGTTCAGTCTCATCGACGATAGCTTGAGCAAGCATTATTCCACCGTGAACAAAACTCGACCAAATCGTGAACCATATTAGACTTGCATTAGCCAAAGGGTCTTTCGCAGCCCGAATTAAAAAAACTCCCAAGGTAGCGTAAACGCCCATAATCATTTGCTCGTATTCAGGTTGCCGTGGCGTCCAACCCCAACCCGAAGGCCATACCCACATCATCATTATATAAATTCCTGCAATAAAAATGATGCCAAACACAATAAGAGCAACTTTCAAATACTTAAGCTTTTCTATTTGTTGCATGATAATTCTCCTTTCGTGATTTTAGCGGCTGTTTACGCCTCAAATAAGCCACGCTGTAAAGCGTCATCTGCATTTTATTGTTATGCCCGCATCTATGCTTCGACGATATCTGCTTTCGTACTTTGTACAAGTGCCACTACCTCGTCACGTTCAGCCTGAAGGACATGTAATGCCTCCAGAGTAGCATTGAGGTACCCCAAAAATGCTGACCAATCGCTTTCATTGATTTGCATCCCTTTATGGGAGATCTTCATATCTCGTCCGGTGTAGTACAGGGGACCGCCTGCACTCGAACACAGGAAATCAATCAGAAGCTGCTTTGAGCGCTTTAAACCGTCCTCTCCACGATGCTGATAGAAGCGAGCCAATTGTGCATCCACTTGCATGCGTGGCAACAAATCGTTGGCCAATGCAGAGATGGCGTCATAGCCGCCAAGACGTTCATAGAGTGTCTTATTCATTGCTTATCTCCTCTCGTTGTTTTAGAGACTGCTAACGTTTGAGCTCAGTTGCGCCCTGTTCAGGGCGTCAACTGCAGCGCTTTGTTCGCTTCAGCGATAGATATCTTTACGATGTCCAACTTTAACCACCCAGATTGTGAGTTCATTATCCTGGATGGAATATACTATCCGGTAGTTCCCTTGGCGTAGACGGTATCTATCTTGGCCTGTGAGTTTTTCGCAATTCTGGGGCCGAGGGTTTTCCGTAAGCTCACCGATGCGTTTGATAATTTTTTTCAGCTCATTTTTGGGGATGGCCTTGAAGTCTTTTTCTACTGATTTTTTGAAAAAGATCTCATATCCGGCCATCTTTTTTCAACCTCTTTACCATTTCATCATAGCTGATAACAGGATCATGTTTTCTTTCACTAAAAGCGGCGAGATCTTCTGCATCATCAGAAAGAGCTTCCCGGACAGCTTCGTTAACAAGTTCAGTTATTGAACGTGAAGTTTCGGCTGCTTTCAGCCGTAAGGCTTTATGCAGGTCAGGGTCAAAATAGATAGTTGACCGTTTGGTTTGTGTAGCCATAATGTCACCTCCTTGTGATATTGTAACATTGTAACGCTATAGCGTCAATATGTCAACATGTGTAGAAAGCGAACAATTTATTAGACGTCGTTTTTGCAGTTTTATCCATTTATTGGGGGTGAAAAGCTGCATTATTGCAGTTATATCCCCGTATAGCCTGATAAAGCTTAATTTTTGCAGTTTTATCCATGATTTTGGTTAAAAAGCTGCATTGAATATAACTTGCCACCATCTTGAGTTTTGTAATACAAAATCTGACTCAATATATCCACTGGCAATCTTGATACTTCAGGAATTATTCACAACCGTTGATTGATAGCAGCCATTGAAAGTTTTCATTTCCTGAAAGATTATTCATATCCCTTGAAATCCTCGCCTGGCTTGATGTTGGGATACTGGACCATGCTTTTCTGGGTTTCCGTCAGGATGCCCATAACCGGCCCCATTACCCAGGCATGGACATAGCCTTCATTTCCCCAGAGCTCAAAGCTCTCTTTGACATCTTCCTTAATGTCAAAGACCTGTGGGAATGTATATTGCTGGAGGATGGAGTGGGTTCCCTCGAAGGCGAAGAAATGAACCTTCATGTTGCGCCACTTAACAGCTGCTACCTTATCGCCGATGTAAGTCAGAACGTATTCCCGGTTTGATTTTTCCTGCTTGCCCAGCAGAAAATCCTCCTGGTTGATGCCGTCGATCGGACGGTCTGTAGGAATAAGGTTTTGTTCGCCGATGAGGTTTGCAATGGTAGGATACATATCCAAATCTGCAAAGATTTCATCGGATACTTTACCGGCAGGAATATGACTGGGCCAACGGAGTATGGCGGGCGTGCGCATCCCTCCTTCGTAAGCCGTACTGAGGCCCCCGCGCCACGGTCCGTTGGAGCCGCCTACTTCACCGGTGACTACACCTGGAGATGGATAATTTGCGGCACCGTTGTCACCCGTCAAAATGACTATTGTATTTTCTTCAACACCAGCGTCTTTAATGGCATCCAGGATCTGGCCGATGTTATAATCCACCTCCATTTTGGTGTCGGCATAGATCCCCGCTTTGGATTTATTCTCGAAATCGGGATGAACGCCCCATGGCGGATGAAAATGGGTAAAACCTACGTATGTGAAGAACGGTTTCTTTGTTTTCGCATTTTTCTTGATGAACGCGATCGTTCGTTCCGTTGTTTCCCTGTCGAGGGTTCTCTTGGCAGGCTTGTCATAAATCCTGACCTTGGTTGAAGGTTTGCCTTTAACCCCTTGCCATATATGCGGAACCTCGGCGACGGACGGATCGAATTGTGGTGTATCAGTGTAGCCGGCCGCATTTGAGCCTTCATTGATACCCCACCATTCATCATAACCTTGATCGTTAGGCATTTTTCCGGGCTTGGATCCGATGTGCCACTTTCCATTGAGCGTCGTGGCATACCCCGCATCCGAGAGCAACTCGGCGATGGTGTATTCCCAAAGCGCCAGTCCATCTGGCTCGCCAGGTGCGGGAACCTTCTGCGTTCCGGAGCGGATAGGTAGCCGTCCGGTGTGCAGTGCAGAACGGGTCGGCGTGCATTGATTCTGCACGTTGAAATTAGTTAGGCGAAGCCCCTCGGCGGCAAGAGCGTCTATACGAGGCGTGGGAATCGTGCTTCCCTGGATGCTGAGATCGCCCCAGCCCCAGTTATCGACGAGAATGTAGACGATGTTGGGTTTGTCTGCGGCAACTGCTGAGCCTGTAAGCCAGAGTAAAGACAGGCAGACAATGAGTAAACCAACAAGTTTGGTTTTATGCTTCATTGTTCTTCCTCCTTTTGTTGAAGTAAAAAAACTCTCTAAATGAGAAAAATGCAAGTCAATATGTTTACAAGTTAGCAAGGTAAGGACTAAAAGAAAATCAAATTGAATAATCCATATTTCTTGCCAACATATTGACTTTATGATGGAGGATTAGGAGTTAAGGTGTGTACCGGTAATGTTGACTATGATAAAAAATTTTCAACTTAGATTTATCATTTTGGGAATATGGCTGGTTCTGTGAATACCCAATCCCTGTTCTTAACTGGTGTATGGCAAGAAGTACA
>CAXMTO010000040.1:0-36158 GCA_964196355.1 uncultured Myxococcota bacterium | reverse complement strand
AGTCTGTCAACATATCTTCCTCACGTGAAATCTAACGAATTACTTCCAGTGAACTACGAGTTTCATGTGAAGTTATTTTTTCATTTTAGACAAAATTCTAATTATTATCGAAACACCCCACAAGGGGGTATAAGTACCATGGTGATATATCTAACGACACAATTTCAAAAGACATTCCTCGGTTTATTGTTTTTTATTACTGAAATTTAGCAGTAAGGTACTAAAGATATCTATCTGAGGTGATCTCTATCTATAAAGTATTTACGTAATCCAGATGTTCAATAAAGGGCCGCCAGCACCATACACTGGATCTTTTCGAGGCAATGTCACCTGTTGTATTTCCTCATCCACCTGTGGGCGCTCGCCTGGCTGTCCATATTTCATATTCCATGGTTGACCTTCAGGGTAAGCACCAACCACTCTGAAATTTGCAGACTGTTCCACGTTTTGGTGAGAAACCCCTGCGGGAATAATAATAACATCACCCGCACTGGCAGTTTGCACTATTTCTCCAGGTCCCCCAAAGCAACCCCGAACCCACCCTGAATATACACCTAATGCTTCATGCGCAGTACTATGGTAATGATGAATATCATAGAGGCCGTTACGCCATGCCGGAGGCCAGTCATTTTTTTGGAAACACCGCTCAATCAAATCTACCAGATTATTGGCATCAGAAGGAAACGCCTGCTTTAGAATACAGAGATCAAGAGTGGGGTTATTTGGGAAGTTGTCATTCTCAAGACACTGGAAATGAGGAATTTTCTCCAAGTTTCTGTTGTTTTTCTCATCTCGCTCTTTCATGATTATCCTCTTTGTTTTACAGTATTACGTCAACTCCGAATTTGCGTATTGGAACATGCAACTTGCGGTTTCTGCAACCACAAGGTAGTATAGAAATGCTGTCAATTCTGAATACAGAAAAACCCATCCACTCCCTATATTACCATGAAGCAACTAGGCCCGTATAAAAAATACATAATTGCAGCAGCGGTTATTCAATCGATTATTGTTGTTATTGTCGGATACGTTCTCTTCAAATCGATGGCAGATAAGGATCCTATGGAGCACAAAGCTCAGGAAAAGCCCGGAATTGAAGAACCATTGAAAGGCAATAACTAAGTTCCCTAATAGATTGCTTTTCGTGCCATAGCTTTCAAGTTACCCATAGGTTCTTTTTTGGTTCTCATTGTAGGTATCCCCGATGAGTTTATCAGCAAATTAAAAATTGCTATCGGCATTCTTAACCTGGAGTTTGAGGCTGGAAAATGTGGCCAATTGCAGCCCAGCGGCAGCGGTGATAAAGGCCCATCTATAAGACCCCGTGTGATCAAACACCAGGCCGGCAAGGTAGGGCCCTGCAGCAGATCCCAATCCCCAGCTGATCATGAGGATACCCATCATCGTACCTACCTTGGCAGTTCCAAACACTTCTGTCACTACGGCAATCACCGGGGGATCCCCGGCTCCAAAAGCCATACCGAAAACGATGGCGAACAGATAAAGCATCCATTGCTGGTCGGCTTCTGCAAGTAAGACCATACACAAGCCCATTGCAATTGTCAGTATTGCGATAAGTTTGCGTTTATCCACACGATCGGCCAGCATCCCTCCAGCTAGACGCGATATACCACTGACTGCTGTAAGGATACTCAGCAACGCCGAGGCCTGCATTGGTTTTAGCCCGCTATCCTGTGCTCGGGGGACGATATGGGTGACAACCATATACAGGCAGAATGAAAACCAGAACCACACCTGGGCCAGATGCCAAAAACTGCTGGTTTTTATTGCACCAACGATAGAGAAATCGGCTGTTTTAGAGGAGTCGGTAACAGGTTTTACAGGGAAACGAGGATCGCCATCGAGGCCAGCACCAATTTCGGACGGGTCTCGCTTGAGCACCAGAGCTCCCGGGATTATCAGGATCCAGGCCAGAATTCCGGTTAACACATAGGCGGTGCGCCACTGGAATGCATCTATCAACCAGGCGCTGACCGGGGCCATCACCACCGCACCTAATGAAGCTCCGGCACCCAAAATACCCATTGCAAAGGCTCTTTTTCTATAGAACCAGCGAGAGGCGGTGGACATGGCTATAATGTACATCCCACCGGTACCCGCCGCCAGCAGAACACTGTAAGTAAAATAGAGTTGCCACAGTGTTTGTACCCCAGCGGTTAAAATTAGACTAATACCGCTGATCACCCCCATGATCATAACTACAGGTCTCGGCCCATAGCGGTCCACGGCCCGTCCGCAGATAATGGAGAAAAGGCCGACCAACAGCAGATAAAGCGAAAAGGCACCAGAGGTGGCGGCCCGGTTCCATGAAAATTCGGATTGCAGGGAGGAAAAGTAGACACTGAAGGAGTAACTGATGCCAAAGCAGGTAGCCATCAGTAATGTGCCTGCGATGACGATATACCAGCCATAGAAAATGCTGGAGTTGCCCCTGGTAGCGGTTTTGGCGTCTTCGGTTAATGGAGGTAGGTTACTATCCATATTTTCATCAAGAACGGCGCCAGTTTTTGAAATTGAATTACTGGGCAGCTTCGGTAGGAAAAAGTGTCCCCAGCCGGGAGATATCTCATCAAGGGGTGTTAGACTAACCTTTCAAACTGAAATTTGCAATTTCTTCTACCGTCTCCCAATCCCCTTAAATCGCATTGAAGAGCAACATAAGAATCTGGTCATGAGATACCGTTTCGCTGGGGGGAAATTATCCCTCATTATCAAGAATATTGCGCCCTCCTAACTAGAAAGTTGTATTAAAAAAATAGTGGCGGCTTTTTTTACCGTTTACCGGTGTCAGGTTCTGAGTGTCCTGGTAAAGTGGAAACATCTTGACTGTGACCGAGGGTGGCACGTATATTGTGAGTTGAGATAAAAGGTCATCGAAAATCCGGCATCATTTTTTTGTCAAGTAAGAGAAGCCTATGAAACCTGATACTTTTTTTTATTATATTCTGGCCTCATGCCTTATACTCGTACAGATTACCGGCTGTTCTGTTGGCCCCCAACTGCTGCAGGGTGTATATCTTAGCTACAATGATCGTGTGAGGGCAACGGCCGATGAGGAGTTGTTGTTAAACATTGTTCGATTACGCTACCTCGATACCATAGAGTTTCTCGCCATCAATTCGATCAGCGCCCAGGCCTCTTTCAATGTATCGTTGGGGGCCGAAATAGCCCCCACAAACGCGGATTCCACGCTAGTCATCCCAGAACTGCACTATTCCGATCGCCCGACATTTTCTTTTAGCCCACAACGGGGAGTGCAATTCGCCAAACGCCTTGTAGAGCCAATAAAAATCGACACCCTGGCTTATCTCGCAGCGTCCGACTGGCCTATAAAGATTTTGATGCAGCTGCTGGTCAAAGAAATCAATGGCATCGTCAACGAGTCGCACGGGGATATCGCGAGTTTTTATAGAATTGCAGACACTCTTGGCGATTTGCAGAAAAAACACAAGCTGCTCGTCGCTTTCACCGAACACCAGAAACCGGTATCAGGACCAATTGAAAAAAGCCTCATCAAGGCATCCGATCTTATCTCTGCCGCTAAAGCCGGCTATACCTTCATACCTGACACAGACGGCCTTCATCTGAGACTCTCACAGCCCAAACCTCAACCGATTATGTTGTTGCGAACCACTGCTGCGGAAGCGCGGGATATGCTGCAGCAGTTAGGGGTTACGAAGACAGACGATTCGCCGATCGAACTGCGTGCAGGTAGCAAACGTCGTCTTCAATCCTCGAATTATAGTAATATTCATCTGCGCACTCGCTCCGTGTTAGGTGCCATCGTCTATCTTACCCAGGGGGTGACCCCTCCGCAATCGCACATTGACCGGAATCTCACTTTTAGTACCTGGCCGTTTCCTGGACCAGATAACGATAAGATTGCCCAGGTCTTCAAAGTTCAAGCCTCAGTAAATAAACCACAGTCAAGCCTCGCTGTGCAGTATCGAGGGTACTGGTTTTATATTGATGAAACTGATCTTACCTCTAAATCTACCTTTCTGGTGCTCTCCGAGATATATCGGCTTTCCCTGGTTGGTTCCGACCGAACCCAGGCACCCTTGCTCACTCTGCCGCTTGGTGGACCGTAATAACATCGTAGCGATTCATTGCAGTGACGAAGTTTTTGGTGCACTGGCCCCCTAATGTTCTACTTTTGGAACGACTTTTTATTTAGCCCGCATTCTATTTACTATAGACTCCCTGGGTTTAATAAAATATTACGTGTAGTTATCGAACCTCTGTCCGTTTTCTCTTTTGTGATAGGTATATTTTTGTATAGACCATCACATGGTTGCTCCGCTAGTCGACCGTTTCAACTCGTGAACTATTCAGTCAAATTGATAGTCTGATAAAAGCCTCATTTTACAGATTGTAAGGTGTTGCCGGATCATCAATTAATGAGGCAGCTGCTGCCGGGCACTGCCAATCAGCTCATCATTCAAACGGATAAGATCACTGTTATGACCGGCAAGGCTCTTTGATTTGAGACTGAACTGAATCGCCTGATCTGGAATATTCTGGAGATACTTTACTCTCGCCATAGTATACCAGTAATCACCATTTCGTGGCTCTATACGCAGAGCCCTCTCAAGTGCCATCTCCGCCTGACGGTAGCGGCCCTGTGCTAAAGATGATTCAGCCTGGCGGTAGAGAGAAGCTGCCGGGCCGAGCTTTGGTGAGTAGATAGTGACAGGCTCTGCCGGCTCAGGGTAGGAAGGTGAAGGTACCGGGCTTCGAGCAGTGCAGCCATACAGCAAAAATGAGAGTAGAAATGCCATCGTAAACGTCCGGCACAACCTGTCTATCTGATGAGTATAATATTTCATATCTGCGCGTTCTCCACGAAAACGACTCTACTTGAAAAGTTCGCTGATGGAATCGAAAAACGATTTGACCTTGTTTTCAAGTTCATCCATTGACTGGTCCGTTTCACCGCTGGCGAGAAATGGCAACACTGCACTGTTTGAATTAAGCAGGTGAGTCTGTTCCAGTGTTGTTAAATCTATCCTGTTCCATTTGATACCGCCGGGTTCTATCTGATCTAGAGGCGTTGCGCGGATACTCTCCATGATTCTGCCCCAGGCAATCAGGGCTCCGGACGCACCAGTGAGTCCCACTCTGGTATTGTCGTCTCGGCCAAGCCAGACAACACCGAGTCGGTCTCCAGAGAATCCGGCAAACCAGCTGTCGCGAAGGTTATCAGAGGTTCCTGTTTTTCCGGCATAGGACATGCTGGCAGTTGGTTTGTAGCGGTTTCCTGTCCCCTCAGCCATGACCCGCTGGAGACCATGAGTGAGCAGAAACATGAGGTCTGGCTGGAAGTGTTGCTCCACCTCCAGCCCATAGCGTGCAAGCAGATCCTCGTTACTATCCAAGACGGCTCGAATAGAACGTAAAGGGAGGTAGAAGCCTCCGGATGCGATCGTCTGATAAAACTGGGTAACCTCCAGGGGGGACATGGTGATTGCCCCCAGTAGGAGTGATGGGTAAGGTTCAACTGTTTTAGGGTAGCCGAGGTTGTGAAGCGTTGCTATAACCTGTGGCAAACCGATCTCCATACCGAGCCTGACCGTGGCCAGGTTGTAAGATTTGCTCAGGGCTGTGAAGAGGGCGACGCGGCCATGTGCTCTTTTATCATAGTTTTCAGGCTGCCAGTGTTCCCCTGCATTGGCCAGGCTTATTTTTGTGTCCATCAGTGGTGACGCGAGGGTGTACCCTTTTTCCAAGGCTGCAAGGTAGACGGCTGGCTTAATAAGAGAACCTATGGGCCTTTGAGCGTCCAGTGCTCTGTTAAATCCTGACACAAGCGGTTTTGTGCTGCCGGCAATGGCCAGGACCTCGCCGTTTTCCCGGCCCGTAACGACTGCTGCGCCCTCGATCTTTTCAGTACCGGAGCTTTCCTCTACTCCAAGTACCGTATCAAGCAATTGTCGTTCTACCTGCCATTGAACCTGCGGATCAAGAGTGGTGAGTATCTTCAACCCGTTCTTTTTCAAATCCTCGTCCCGATATTCGATTCTCAACTGTCGCCTCACCAGTTCGACAAATGCAGGAAACCGGTTGAAACCATTTTTCTGTAACATCACATCTGACAGAGGCTGTGTCTTAGCATTAAGAGCGCTCTTCTCATCAATAACATTCTCCTCCATCATGACGTTCAGGATTACATCTCTCCTGGTGCGGGCATTATCAGGATTTCGTACTGGATCGTAGTATGTCGGGCCCTTTACCATGCCAGTAAGGGTTGCGATCTGGCCGATAGAGAGGTCCTGGAGGTTACGTCGGAAAAAGAACTGGCTGGCGAGTCCAAAACCATGAATCGCTCTCGCTCCATCCTGACCCATATAAACCTCGTTAATATAAGCTGTGAGGATCGCGTCCTTGGAATAATAATAGTCAAGGAGTATTGCCATCACGGCCTCTTGAATCTTGCGTGACAACGATCGCTCTCGGTTGAGATATAAATTTTTCACCAGTTGCTGGGTGATAGTACTGCCGCCCTGCACCGTCTTACCGGCTGCAATGTTGGCAATGAGCGCACGACCTATTCCTCCAGGCGAAATACCATAGTGTGAGAAAAACGTCTTGTCTTCAACAGCAATGAGTGTTTCACGTAACAGTTTGGGAATCTCTGCAGGTTTTAAGACAACTCTGTCTTCATGAACAAGTGGGTGAAAACTGCCAATCCTGGCTGGATCAAGACGCACGTATGCAATGGGATTTCCGCTTCCTGTTTCCGCGAGTTGCGATACGCTATCATTCTTTATATGAACGGTAATCGCAGCTGATTTCTCCAGACCTGACGGAAAGATAAAGTCCCGTGACACTATTTGAAAGGTTGAACCGGTGCGACTGTAGCCACCGGCATGCTCAGCACTGACTTCCTTACGATAGCCGGAAAGCTGCAGCTCATCTTCGAGCACTTCCTCTGAGAGTATCAGGCCGGGATAAAGCTCAAGTGGTCGTGCATACAACAGTGCTGGCAGACTCCACCGATTACCGTCAAATTTTTCTTTAATCTCACTTTTAAGCCGCACGACCTGAGGTGCGGCAAAAAAAAGCACAATCAGAATGATGCAAAGAAAAACAACAAAGAATGTTGTCGGAATAGATAATTTTTTCATGGATTGTTTATTTTAATGATCTTTAACCTTGGTAGCAAATCCAGCCAGCAATAAAAGTAGTAAATAGGTGCCTTACTCCTGAAAACCTGTCATAAAAAACAAGATAAGGTTGCCAGGGCAAACCTATTAGAGACTGGCAAATTCTGTAACTTTACCTTCATAGGTAAGGTGTAGAAGTTGTCGAAGAAATAGACAAAAAGAAGGTGCGACTGAAAACAATCCGTACGAATCAGGATGCGGTTATCGTGCTCGAAGGGGAGGCCATGGTTAGCCCGCCCGGGCCATAGGTTCTAACGATCTTCAGGTTTCCATTTCCAATCCTCATAGAAATCCCAACTCACCATGGAATTGAGTTGTTTCAGATCTGCATCTTTTTCATGGATGACGCATTTCATGACGTCCCCACCCGAGACCAGACCGATAATATTGCCGTCTTCTTCGATAAGCAGATGCCTGAGCCGGAGCCCCAGAAATTTATCCATGAGATTATAGACCGTATCGGTGTGGGGCGCAGATACCAGCTGGGTGGTCATGTACTCTTCTATCAATGCGCTTTTAAGATCAAAGCCCGTTTGGATGACATCCTGCATGAGATCTCTTTCCGTCCATATGCCGATGATTTTTTCGTCTCTGGTGACAAGAATGGCACCCACCTTTTTCTGATTCATTTTTTCAAGTGTGGTAAAAAGAGTTGTACCCACGGGAACCGACACGATCTCTCGCCCCTTATCTGCCACCATGTTTTTGGCTGTTTCCATATTATTCTCCATTCCATTTATTTTGAACCAGCATTTGCGAACGCGTTGCTCCAGCTTTTTGCGGGTTAGCCCGGATTTCTCCTCAACCTATTTCCTTTTCGCTGGTTTTTCCAGAAAAATTAAAGCAAACTGATTTTTTCCGAAACGTTTTCCGAGCTTGACTTTTGGATTGCCATCTGGTCAAGAGAATTTCATTTTCAATGATTTTTAAACAGGTAATAATGTGAGGGACAAAACCCTTTTTCGTCATGAGGCCGCGCTGCTTCTCAAGCTGACAGGCCCGATACTGCTCGCCCAGTTATCCCAAACCAGCATGGGCTTTGTCGATACGGTTATGGCCGGCAGGGTAGGTCCTGTGGACCTGGCCGCCGTTGCCGTAGGTTCCAGCCTTTTTTTCCCTATCTTTCTTTTTATGGTTGGTCTTCTCAGTGCTGTGACCCCCCTTGCCGCTCAGGCTCATGGCCGAAGAGATTCCACTGATATTTTTCGTTCTCTCCAGCAAGGTGTTGTCGTCGGTTTATTCTGTGGGATACTCTCCATGGTCCTTATCTGGCAGCTGTCGCCCCTTTTTCAAATATTGCAAGTATCCCCCGAGGTCGCCTCTCCCGCAAAGCGCTATCTTTTTGCTGTTTCCTGGGGAATGCCTTTTGCCGGAATTTTCCTCGCTCTTCGCAGTGGGGGAGAAGGCGTCTCCTTGACCCGACTTTCAATGCTGGCAGGTTTTACCGGGCTGGCTGTTAATATCGTTGCCAACTATGTTCTTATTTTTGGAAAATTGGGACTGCCTGCAATGGGCGGGGTTGGATGCGGCTGGGCAACTGCCATTTCCATGTTTGCGATGATGATAACAATGGCCCTGCTTCTTCAGAAAAGCAGGGTTGAAGGCGTAGTCAATCTGTTCCGTCGACTAGATCGCAGTCTTCTGCAGTCAATGGGCCAGTTTCTCGCTTTAGGGATGCCCATCGGACTTTCGCTTTTTGTGGAGAGCTCTATCTTCGCCATCATCTCCTTGCTCATTGCCCGGTTCGGGGCAGAGATAGTTTCTGCACACCAGATAGCTTTAAATTTCACATCATTGCTGTTCATGATACCTCTCAGTCTTTCCATGGCTCTCAGTATCCGAGTAGGTTTTTCCGTTGGCAGGAAACAGCCTGTGAGGATGAAAAGGATCGTACAAACAGGTCTTTTCCTTGCCCTCTGTTTCGCCTGTGTCACCTGCATTTTCATTGTTACCTGCGCGGACACAATTGCTCTTTTGTATACAAGGGAAAGCGTTGTAAGGGAAAATGCAGTTCATCTACTGCTCTTTGCCGCCCTGTTTCAGCTATCCGATGCCATACAGGTAAACTGCTGCGGTGCTCTGCGTGGCTGTAAAGATACCAAAGTACCTATGTTGCTGATGATATTCGCATACTGGGGAATTGGGCTGCCTGTGGGCTACGGAATCGGCATTTTCGGCTTCGGTTCCATCGAACCTGGCGCCGATGGCTTCTGGATAGGGCTGATCTGTGGATTGACTGTTTCGGCTATTCTCCAGGGAAGAAGGCTTTACAAAATGGTTGAGCGTCTTCAAGGCATTCACAAACTCCCCGGTTGAATTTGAAACGGTATCTGGAAAATAATTTAGAAGGCCAATAATGACTCCTACCTAAGGCATATGTGTAGGTATTGTCTCTTCTTAGCAGAATTCTATATAATAATTGGTTCAATGCATACATTATAGTGTGCCTATGATGAGTTTTTTGCTCAAACACCAATTCCACCGTACTATGCGGTAATTTTTACTTCCATCCGACTGATGGGAATCATCGATATGGTCAAATGGCAGAGAGAATGGCGGAGTTAGCGTCTCGCCAACCTGGCTTCTTAGGTGTCGAATCTGGCAGAGAAGATATTGGTATTACAGTTTTTTACTGCTCTGATATGGACTCTATCAAAAGATGGAGAGAAAATATTGATCATCAGGAGGCACAAAAAATAGGGTTCATGTATCTTAGAATTTACGGAGTATACAATGAGGTTGGGGCATACGATGTGATTGCTCCTGGCCATTTTTGTGTGCAGTTCACGCTACACCTGCTCCTGCCGTTTTCTTGCAGTTGCGTCATTTGTAAGTATAATATGAAGTAGTAGCTAACCCGGATTTCTCACCAGCAAAGATGATTACATATTCAAGAAGCACCCCAGTGAACTATAGTAGTCTATGTTTGCTGGGGGAGCGACGCGGAAGATGTAATCATATCTGCTGGCCTTTGGTGAACATTGTGTAAAATTTCTCATCAAATCGAACGGGTGGCAAGCTGTTACAATGAAAACACTTTCAGAAAATTAACACAATGTTCATGAGAAATCCGGGCTAATCCCAGACCGTTATCAGCTTAACTCATATGGAGATCGACATGGTCGAATTGAAAGTTCTTAAACCTGAAGCAGTTTCCGCAGCACTTGACCAAGCCAAACATTACCGACTGCTCAATGAACCCGACGAGGCAGAAAGTATCTGTCTGGATATCCTTGCAACTATCCCTGACCAACAGGATGCCATGGTTGTCCTCCTACTGTCCTTAACCGACAAATTTGCTCATGGAGCGATTAATCCCTCCTTTGGGCAAGCTATGGAAATTCTTGAACGTCTCGATGACAGCCACTGCTTATCCTATTACGAGGGGATCATATTTGAGCGAAGGGCTAAACACCATCTCCACCAGGGCGGACCTGGAGCCGATGCCATAGCCTATGAATGGTTTGTCAAAGCATTGGGATCGTATAACGAGACGATGGAGGACTGCAACTCTGAGGCCCAGAAAGCCGTGCTTCGCTATAATTCATGTGCCAGAGTAATTAACAGCAACCCTGATGTTAAAGCAGATGATAGTGACAGATCTGAGATGCTTTTAGATTCTTTTGATACCCCCCACTGATCTCGAACGTTTTGGCATCAAACGATGGGAATGAAAAACACTACTCAAAGTAGGGTGACAATACCTTTATCATTTACTGTCCTTTTGCTGACTATCTTTAATCATTTTTTTGGTCTGATTGATCCGCTTGGTAAGCAAGATTGAACGTGGGCAGCATTGCGTGCACTTGAAATGATTTTCACACGGCCACACTCCATCTTCGTTGTCCAGCAGATGTAACCTTTCATCTAATCCTCTATCACGGCTGTCAGCTATAAACCTGAAGGCTTGGGAAATTGCAGCAGGGCCTATAAAAGTAGGGCGCTGCTCCAGAACAGGACAGGCAGAATAGCAAGAAGCACAGAGAATGCAGTTTGTGGTATCATCAAATACCAATCGCTCTTGCTGAGACTGCAACCGTTCCTGAGCAACCACCTTTTCATCATTAATAAGAAAGGGTTTGACAGATTTATATTTCTCAAAAAAGTCACTCTGATCCACAATCAAATCCCGCTGCACCGGCAGGTATCTGAGAGGTTCCACAGTGACCGTGTCACCATCTTTTTCTACCACTTCTTTAACAAGTGTCTTACAGGCTAATCCATCCTTTCCGTTAATACGCATGGCATCAGAGCCACACACCCCGTGGGCACAACTTTTACGAAATCCGAGACTTCCGTCCTGAAACCGTTTGATCTGCACTAATGCATCCAGTAGTCTCTCATTTGGGTCCGCCTCAACAGTGTATTGTTGAAAGTAAGGTGCGTCGTCAGTGTCCGGGTTATAGCGTTGTATTTCCAGAATGATTTTCATATATATCTCCCGTTCAATAGGTGCGCGGTTTTGGCTTCCATATTGAGGTGTCAACCTCCTTGTAATCAAGTCGCACCGAGTCGCTTTCAAGGTATGCCAGCGAATGTTTCAGCCATTTTTCGTCGTCTCTTTCCGGAAAATCCTCTCTGCTGTGCGCCCCACGACTTTCCTCACGATCCAAAGCCGATGTAGCAGTAACAAGAGACAGGTCTAGTAGATTGCCTAATTCAATTATTTCCAGTAGATCGGTATTAAATGCTTTGCTGGTGTCCTGTACACGTACTGTCTGATATCGCTGGCGCAGCTCATGCACTTCCTCAACAGCTTTCTGCATGTCCTTTGCATTTCGATAAATGCCTACCTTCTCCATCATTGTGATCTGCATTGCTTCAGAAATGTGTCCACCGTGAGGTCCGTCTGTTCCATCGGTTATGCGGCCTATCCATTCACGAGATGCATCGGCAGCATCTGCCTTTGGTTCTGGCTTATCAGCCTGCTTGACATATTCAGCAATATGCTTTCCTGCTCTTCGACCAAACACCACAAGGTCAAGCAGACTGTTTGTACCCAGACGATTCGCACCATGAACCGAAACACATGCGCATTCACCTGCAGCATATAACCCGTCAACGACTGTACCGTTTTTATCCATAAGTACCCTACCTTGCAGGTCTGTGGGGATACCACCCATGGCATAATGGGCCGTTGGCAGGACCGGTATGGGTTTGTCAGCCGGATCTATACCCAAGTAGGTTTTACAAAAATCGGTAATATCCGGCAGCTTCTTCGTCAGAACATCTTTACTCAAATGGGTTGCGTCAAGATGGACATAATCGTCAATCTTACAATCTCCTCGTATTCCTTTCCCGGCACGCACCTCAGTCATAATCGAGCGAGAGACAATATCTCTTGGCGCCAGATCAAGCAACGTTGGAGAATAGGTTTCCATAAAACGTTTACCCTCTCTGTCTCGCAGTACACCGCCTTCACCTCGTACCGCCTCGGAAATCAGGATGCCAAGCCCCATAATGCCTGTTGGGTGAAACTGAAAAAACTCCATGTCTTCAAGGGGAATACCACTCCTGGCGCATAAGGCAGGCCCATCACCGGTATTGGCGTACGCATTGGAAGTGATCTTAAACATTCGCCCAAAACCACCGGTGGCGAAAAGAACCGCTTTGGCAACAAAGGTGTGTAACTCACCCGTTGCAAGCTCCACAACCACAATTCCCTTACAGGCAGTTCCCTCCATAATAAGATCAAGAACTTGGAATTCATCAAAAAAAGTAACGTTATTCTTAATACACTGCTGGTAGAGTGTCTGCAGGATCATGTGACCGGTCCGATCTGCAGCGTAACAGGCCCGCCTTACAGGCGCTTCTCCAAAATTACGTGTATGTCCACCGAATCGTCGTTGGTCAATGCGACCCTCTGGTGTCCTGTTAAAAGGTAAACCACGATTTTCGAGATCATAAACGGCCTGGATGGCCTCTTCGGCAAGAATGGAAGCAGCTTGTTGGTCAACAAGATAGTCACCTCCTTTAACTGTATCAAAGGCGTGCCACTCGGGCCTGTCTTCTTCCACATTACCAAGTGCAGCACTGATACCTCCCTGCGCAGCTCCGGTATGGCTACGGACGGTATAGAGCTTTGAGAGAACCGCTGTTTTTGATTTTTGACTAGCTTCAAGCGCGGCGTAGAGACCCGCACCGCCTGACCCGACGATAACCGTGTCGTATTGATGAATCACATGAACCTCCCTCTGTTTTGGATAGGCATAATCACATGTGCCGTGCGGGTGATAGATCGTCTTTCTGTAAGCCTAGCCTAACATTTCCGTAAAAGCCTGCCCGCTTCCAGCAACACCAGTAACCCTATCTTCTTTTTTCGGTCTTTTCCAGATTATTTTTTTCTAAAGCATACAACCTTGCCAATTCAAGGCAAACATTTGTTTTCCTTTCTCAGGTTCATTTTACTCTGAACAAACCTATCCCTTTGCTGTTCATAGAGTTTTTGTAAAGCTCCACCACCGTTACCTAACTAGCTAAGCGTATTCTTCTTTTGGCATAGGCGGTGCCTGCGGGTTACCTCTTTTTTCATACAAGTTCAGGTGTGTCAGTATCTTCGTGATTACGGTCCTTCTTCTTCCTGATCATCTCCTATTTTGGGATGGCCAACATATCCATATTGAATCTTGCCAGAGATCAGAGTCCACAAAGTTCCTATGAATTTTGGTTCAATTAGTATTTCAGCTGGGAAAAGTGTCCATTGGCCAGGTTAAGCATTTGAAGAAAACTGTAATTTAAGCTTATTCCTGATAGCCCATTGGTTGGTGGCAGACATTCGCTGTTGACCTTATTCCTGTTAATGTAATTAAGAGGTTGTCCGAAAAACCTAGCAATATAAAAAAGTCTTTGTGGCTTTTAGAATACCAAGGTCATTTAGAATAGCCTGACAAGAAAAAATTACCTTCAAAGAGAAGATGCTTCCATAAAATGAGTAATCTGGAAACATCAACAGACCATAATGCTCCATTTGCTGTTGGTTATATGGGAATAATTTTGAATTTTCTAACGTCCCAGAATGCTCCTTTTTTGACAAGTTTTTCAGGCTTACATCGCTGAGCCAGATTGAACCGTTTGAAAATCCTATCACTTCTAAAGTATGAAATACAAAGGGTAGATTTACCTATAAATAGCTAGGCAAGGTACTGAATACGGCCTATTTATGTTATAATATCTGGTTTTTATAGTCTTTGCCAATCACTGCTTTCTGTTCTGGTCATTAAGTCCCCAGTCATAGGGCAGGAAGACAATTTTTAAATTTTCAACGCTCTGGCCTATTGATTGAGATGTCTCCGGTAACAGGTATTTCATAACAAAATTAGCCAGGGTTGGCTCTTGCTCTGGGTAATGTTCTTTAATCCAGTTAAGGAAGTCATCCTCATACCAATCAAAAATTGAGGAAAGATAGAGCACGTTGCCGTTGTAATCATATCGGACGTTTTCAGGAGAGTTTATAAATTTTTTTGTCTCTTCCTGCAGTTGATGATCGAGTGATTCCGGATAGAATGGCTGTTGTGGCAGTCTTGGACAACTTGAAGAGGCGCAGTTCAGTGCAAAATGAATGCGCGGATCATCAAATCGATCCCTGATCACTGAATTTTCAAGTTGGTAGAGATTTGTTTCAATACTGCCATAGGTGAATCGTTGAAAGAAAAAAAAGCCGCTCTTTGATGGGAAAAAGAAGAGTAAGGCCGGTTCCGCCACATCTCCAACACTGTTTATCGGGTAATATTCCACGACTCCCTTCATCACCGTGCTGTTATAGGCATTTATCCAATAGGCCAGTCGGTCATTCTCCGTTGGAAAGAACTGGGGGTGACTGTCCGGGCTCACGGCGGCAATCTGGTTATAAAACCGATCAAGATTCCCAGGATTTTGTACAAGCTTTGAATAATTTACCAAACCGTGCTCATTAACATAGGTGTCGAGCACAAGCGCATAGATTTCATAACTGAACACCGGACCCTCGCGAAGGCCTGGGGCGACAAATTCCGGATTGGGTCGTATTGAGGTGCAGCCACCAAGTACAAGAAGTACCAGAGATGCAACAAAGAGAAAACGGAATGAAAGCTGAGATTCTGTTATTTGACGGTTTGATATCATTTGTCTTTACGTCTGTTGAAACGATGGAGGTTATTGTACGAACAGAAGGAGTAAACGCCATCATCAGTGGCAATACCATAGCAGCACTGGTCGATGCGGTTAAGATCGAGCGTTTCCCTTTCCATAAAACTTTTGGCAAACAGTAACAAATGTCTGGCTTGTAGGATGGATTTCAGGTTTGGGCTATCGCCAAAGATTGCTGCCGCTTCTATTACTAGCTGCCAGCTTTTGGGATCAAAAAGATACTTTCGGACAAATCGCTCTTTTCCCATGAACAGATCTTGAATGGTACGCTGTTTGTCGTTGCCCAAAAATGCCAACAGTTTGTCACGTGAGAGGTAGTTAAACAGTGGTGCAAGACGGTCCCCCATTACATATACCAGGGATATTGCATTGCAGTGGGAATGCCCCAGGACATCAGTGAGAAATCCCCCCGTATCCATACAACTTTCTCTTTCTATGAGCGCGATGAGTTCTGAAAGGCTGTATCCAGAGGTGTCCTCAGCCAGTTCATATCTACCTGCAAATCTGGTGGCTGATTGAAAATTAATAGCCCGAACTGTATCTATATTTTTAACCCCATAACGAATGATGTCGTTAATTTCCAGATCATTGATTCCACGCGCCACGGCGATTGCAAGAGTACAGCAGAGTTTCACTTTTCGAATTGCCTGGACGCTTTTCTCGCGCACTTCAATCATATTCCGGCCGCGGATGGCAAGGTGGGTCTCTTTTCTTAAACCATCGAATTGAAGATATACAGCGGTCAGTCCTGCTTTCTTCAATAGAGGGAGATAGTCAGGTTCACAGCTTATGCGAATCCCATTGCTGATAAGTTCTATATTTTTGAAACCTGATGACTTGGCAAATTCGATTATTTCAGGGAGGTACGGGTGCAGGGTCGGCTCCCCACCACTTATCTGCAGGGGGATGACTCCGGCTATTGATATCAGTTTATTAATTCGTGATTTAACGACCTCCAGTTTTATATCCGATTGAGCAGTGTCAGAGTTTGCAAAGCATACCGGACATGACATATTGCATCGATTGGTAATTTCGACCATCGCCATGGTTGGACGTTGAACACCGCCGCGAAACAAACCGAGATTGGGCGAGTCATTATAATGGGATCGATCTGCATAATGGGTTAGTTTTGTCATAATACCATGATTTGGTGATAAGAATTCGATTTTTAAACCCAGGCTAACTTTCCCACTATTCCTTCTCCCATTTGATCATTTCAAAGCAGCCTATCTTTTTTGTGCCGCTTTTCCCAGATTAATTTTGCTAGTCAGATATGAAAACGGCAGCCCCTGAAGCAAGTTAAGCCATCTCCTGCCAATTCCAGCTCATTTTGAACAAACGAATCCATATACCGTTCAATGAAATTTAAAATTCAAAAACCGGTTCCTCATAATTCGGCCAACCGTCATCGTAGGGAACTATACAGATTAGCGCAGTATTTTCTCGTATTACCGCAGGTGGTGCCCACTGGTTTCTTCTCTCTTCATCGATATTCAGATGATCCAGTATCTTCTTGATCACCTTTCCGGTCTCATAGATGAGGCTGATTATCTTCATCAGCCCACCACAGTGACTGCAGAGAAGTGGATCAGGCGAGTATCCTGCTGTTGACCTCCTTCCTCTTAATATAATTACGAAGTTGACCTAAAAGCCTAACGATATCAGAGGGTGTTTTGACTTTTAAAAATCCATGTTTTCCAGAATATCCTAACAGAATAAAAGCACCTTCAAAGAGAAGATGGTTCCGGATTATTAATTTTCTAAAATTATCTGGAATTTCAAATGCTCCATTTTCGGTTCGGTTTATAGACAGAATCTTGGATATTTAAAATAGAATGAATGCTCCTTTTCTGGCAAGTATTTTGGACATAGTCAAATGATAACTGTACAGGAAGCACCTTCCGTTAGAGCATAATGTAATATTGGTTAGCTTCGTCGTGGCAATGATAAATTCAACTATCAGTTGCTGAGGTCAAGTTATCAGGAACATCTTAATTTGCGATTGTACATACATAGCCATATTCGCCAAGTACCATCTCTTCTGATGGAGGAAGATGGTGCCTCACATGACGGCCAACCTCATTTGGCCATTCCATGCTCCTTTTGATGTCTTTCTTTGTCTCTACTTGTGGCAGATTTTCCACCTTATGGCTTTTTCGGAGCTACTTCAATCATTCCTGGACAAATAGATATTGCTGATAATTGTATAAAGCATCTGCAATGCAGATATGAGATAGACAATACAATATAACTTCAGAATGGGAGATTTCATAAATGATCAGTAAAAGTATCTACGGCCTTGTTATGCTGCTTTTAGTCGTATGCAGCACGGGGGCATCTACACTTATTGCATCAGGCGGAAATCAAGTTACCTCTGCAATTTCAGGTATGACCGGGTCGGCTGCCGGAATGATGGAAAAACTAAATGTTAACACCGCCAGCATCGAGTCACTATCCCAAATCCCTGGCCTCAGCCCAAAGATAGGAGAGGCGATCGCAGCTTACAGAGATGCAAACAGTGCTTTTAAATCAGTCTCTGATCTTGCCAATATTGAAGGCATCGATGCTGGATTATTGGAGAAGATCAAACCATTTTTAACAATTTAGTACCTTACTCCAGAAACCCTGTCATAAAAAACAAGAAACTGAGGAATGTATTTTGAAATTATGCGGTTAGATACATCACCAAGGTACTTATACCCCTCAAGCGAGTACTGAAAAGAGTGCAGGATTTTTTACCGTTCACCGGTGTTAGATAAATTTAGTTTCCTTCTTCTTGCTTCTTCCGGTCAGGAGGGAGATAGAAAATATCGTTTCTACTTCATGTTAGAATCTATATTTATTTTATAAGAATAGGTTCATATGCTTTGATCCTACTGTTACAGAAAAATAGTGGTGGCCCATTGAGTACTTAGGGGTGTTTATTAATACTTGGGTTGAGTTGAAGGATTTCGATTTTTCGGCTGGTAACGATATTCAGCAGCTGAATCCACGTGATCCAAGTCTGGTTGCTGAGGCCTCCAAGTCTTTTGAAGCTTTAACTATGCCGGGACAAGTACCAAATACGACATGCAGATTCATTACTTCATTCCTACGAGCAGAAAAAGATGAAAAGATAATGGCTGGAGTACTGGCTTTTACTGCATTGCTAACAGCTAGCTATGATGCAGAAGCACAGAGCAAAACAATGGCGGCAGCTGATCAAGTTAACCCAAATGAAAAATTGAAAGGCGATATTATCGAGTCACTTGGACGCATCAAAGGCCAAGATGGGTGTACATCTCCCGTAGCAAAGGGTTAGTTTTGGGCTCTTGTTAAAATCGAGTGGGTAAAAAACACCTTCTCTCAGAGAGGGGTTGGTTATGTCTTCTGTGAGAAAATATCTAACGTGTTGATTTTGACGATATTTTTACATGTAGCACTGTTTTCCCTGTTTCGGTTTGCTCTTGAAAGGGAAAAGTTTTACCCACTCAAATTTCAAAAGAGCCACTTTTGTTATGTGTCCTTATTAATATGAAATGCAGGGTGTCTTGTGCAAATAGTTAGTATCTGCCAACTGCTTTAACATAAAGTCGGCAGTATCTGCGCGTGAAATTTTGCTGGTGACTGTTTTGTTATCAGCTGTAAAGCCTTGCTGGTAAGAACCTGTAAGCTCACCATCGTTTATAGCTGCAGGGCGAACAATTATCCAATCCAGTTGGCTCTCCTTGATATAGTTTTCCTGAATCTCATGATCCGCCCACACGCGGCGTAGCATGAATGGAACGATGAGATAGTTCATAAGGAACGGCAGTGTGGCACTACTGTCGCCAACACCAGCCGTTGATTGGCAGATGAATCGCTTGACGCCAGTTTTTTCCATAGCGCGGATAATGTTTTTCGTGCCGTTTGCCCGCAAATTACTTTTGTCCATGATGGCTGGCAGGCCTAGCGTACATAACACAGCATCCTGTCCTTGTATCGCGCGCTCTACCGAAGCAAAGTCCAATACATTTCCCTTTACTACTTGTAATTTTTCATGCTTTTGATTGAGTTTTTCAGGGCTGCGTGCAAACGCGGTAACGTCATGCCCCTGTTCAAGAGCTTGTCCCACAACTTGGCGACCTGTGCCGCCCGTCGAACCGAAAATAATCAATTTCATTTTTTACCTTCCTTTTTTGGGGGTTAATATTAGATGATGATGTAACCAACTATACTAGGAAGGAAACCGCTTAAATAGAACAAAACCGACAAAATATATTATGTGGAGGACAATTGCCTAAGGTAATATGACGGAGTTTGTCCAGTATACTTTTTAAAAGCTCTTATGAAGTGAGACTGATCAGCAAATCCACTATCGAGACCGACTTCAGTCAGTTTATTGATTTTTTTCTGGGTGAGCTGATTTAATGAGCACTGAAACTGGATGATTTTAGCAAACTGTTTAGGAGTCAAACCCACTTGTGACATGAAATCTCGTTCAAGAGTACGCTCTGTGATAAATAGTTGTTCTGTTAACTCCTTTACTTTTACTTGCCCCCTGTGTTTAAGAATTTTTGAAATGGCACGCTGAATTCTATCGTTTTCTGGAATTCTGTTAGATTTAACCAATTGTGTTGTCAAATCTAAAATGATCTCCACTTGATCTTTTGAATTATCTGACTTTAATAGTTTATGTTTATAGCTATCTACATCGATAGTATTGATTTCAAGCAAATCAAAACAATCATCATTTAATTCTTTGGGATCAACACCAAGAAGGTACTTGGAGGCAAAGGGGTACAATTGTAGGACTATAAATTGATAAGTTCCCTCAACATCTAAAGAAATTGGCTCAAGTGTTTGACCATATAAGAACAATTGAGATAATTTCTTCTTCTTTGGCAATAAATAAAAACCGTTTGTAGCCTGTTGGAACATAATTCCAGGATACCCATCTGCATACAAAGGAATGTTAGTATGTGATTTTGCGGAAGCACTTTCCCCTGTCCAAATGCAGTTGACGAATGGCACCAATTCATTTTTTATATTAAATTCTACTTTTCCTTGGTTAAGTTTCAGGAGGGTTGCTGAAGAAACGCGAACCAATGAAGTATCAGAACCTCCACCTGTATACACCAACTTTTTATCGAGCACTTTAGGGTCAACCAAAAATATAGCGGAAAAACCAAACGACGGAGTTCCACCACAAGGAAAGGCAGTGTGATCTAAAATTTCTTCAGGTTTTGCTATTCTTGGTCTATCTATTTTTAATGCTTTTGCGACTCTTGATGTACTTGCTCGATCTTCGCCTTTTACTATGGCTACTATTAAGTTTTGATCTGAATCGATCATACATATATTCTTTACAAAATCATCTGGAGTGCCTCCGACAGCTTTGGCTGCTTCATTGACGGAATGACATGATTGATCGAATGAAATATGCTTAGCATCATTTTCAGTTTGTTCAAGATATTGTTTATTCCGGCCAGTACCACACTATTCCATTGACGTGATCTGGTCTTTTCACATATACTTTGAGGAGGAATTATTCGAAATAAGATAAAGCCAAACCTGTCGTAAGGCAGGGACGGAAAGTCACGGGTCGCAACAGATAGCCGAACTGCCTTATTAGGGGTTGTTCGGCTTTTTATTTTTCGTTACTATAAGAGCGTTACCCAAAATATTAAACCATCTCAATGTTGCCCCAAGTAGACGTATTACGAGACTATTATTCGGTTTAAAATGCATGATGTTTTTAGTACGGAACAAGTATGAGAATCGATTTAACGGACTGAATACGTGGAACTTAATGTAGTCGGGATAAAAGTAATCTGATCGAAGTATCCATCAAAATGATGGCTGGGGTTGTATACAATGCGGCCGATGGCTGATTGACAGGGGGGCTATTATGTACAGATCATTTTTGCTCGTGGTTTTTTTGTTTCTGATATCATTTAAACCTTTATTTTCTTCAGAACTTACCATTTTAACTGAAAACCTTCCGCCATTAAATTACTTAAAAGAGGGGGTACTCGTTGGTCCCTCCGTCGAAATTGTCAAAGAAATTCAACAAAGGGTCGGATCGAAAGAAGTGATCGAAGTATTTCCTTGGGCACGAGCCTATCAACTAGCTTTGGAAAAGAAAAATGTTGTTCTGTTCGGCACGACCCACACGACAGAGCGGGAGAGTTTATTCAAATGGGTGGGTCCTCTCGCTACTAAAAGGGATATTCTGGTCGCTAAAAAAGGGAGCGATTTGAAGGTGCACTCTTTGGAAGACGCAAAAAAAGTACGGCGAATTGGAACCCTTCGGGATGACACAAGAGAAAGGTTGCTGAAAAAACACGGATTTACTAACCTTTATTCTGTATCCGATGAACAAAATAATGCCAAAAAGCTTATGCTTGGGAGAATTGATCTCTGGGCTTACAAAAAGCCGGGCTGGAAGACAGTTTGTGAGTTGGCGGGTATAAGCCCCGAAGAGTTTGTCGAGGTACTTGATCTCAGAGAGATCGATGTAAGCATAGCATTCTCGAGAAAAACCTCTGACACTATTGTGGATAAATGGCGGAATGCATTTAACGAGATGTTGTCTGACGGAACTATAGATCAGATTCGTACTCAATGGCGTCAATAGTAAAGGAAATATCCAAATTAGATTCCCCTTAACAAAGGAATAACTGTGAATGGAACCGTTATGAAGCGATCTATTTGGTTTACCCTCCTGTTTTCCTTGATTTTCCACCCTTCTCTGGTTCCTGGAAAAGACTTGAAGATAGCTCTCCTGCTATGGCGGGGAGAAACAATGGCGGAAAAAGGTTTCAGAGATGGTCTGCAGGCATTCGGATATAAAACAGAATTTTCTACTTTTGATGTTGCCCAGGATCTAGTAAAACTTGGCAATACTTTGAATTATATCGCCTCGCAATCTGATGCCTTCGATTACATTTACACCTTTGGTACAACCATATCTAGAAGAACCCAGATAGTCATAGATAACAAAATTCCCCAACTTTTTAATGTGGTAACTGATCCGGTGGGAGCTGGAATCATAGAAAGCAAAGGGGAATGGATAGGCAATATAAGTGGAGCTAGCGACGCAGTTCCCATTTCCAGCCTGGTTGAGATTACACTTGAACTTTTCGGATTCCAGAAACTTGGGGTCTTTTTTAACCCTCGTGAAAAAAACTCTATGCTAAGTAGAAAGGAAATTTACACTAGTGCAAAGATCCATGGGTTTGAGGTGGTAGATTTCCGGTCTCCGCCAGTAGCACAAATATTGCAACAGAATTTGCAAATGCTTACCGAAAATCCAACAATGGTCGATGCGGTATACCTGCCTTCAGACAGCTTTCTCGTCTCTAATGCAACTTTGATCGGATCGCATTTACAATCTTCAAAAATATTGAGCTTTTGTTCTGTCAGAAATTACATAGAGAACGGAGTGCTCATGGGGTTTGTAGTCGACTACTATGACCTGGGAAAGGCCGTAGCAGCAATTGTTGACAGGAATCAACGAGGGGAAGAACTTCAACAAATCCCTGTTGCTGAGGCTGACTTTGTTTTGATGATCAATCAGACTACGAGTGATTTATTAGGAGTTAAAATTCCTGAATTTGAAACTATTAAAACCCTAACCATTCCTTAAAGCATATACTTAAAGAACAATTTTGCTCTTTGTGTGAACATCTTGAATAAGACTGACGCAGTGAAACAGTTAGTAAAATCTCAAAGTGTGAGTGGACGGTTCAGCTATGCTTTTATCGGAGTGGTGACAATAATTTTATTTATATATGCAGGAACTGAGATATTTATCGATAACAGTAAAATCAACAGAGCGTTAGAGCAAAAAATTGGGAGGGCATTGCAGCTATCTAAGATAAGTCTGCCAACCCCATTATGGAATTTGGATAATCATATTGTTGATGATTTCATCGAAGCTTTATTTCTTGATGAGTCAATGGTTTTTGCTGAAGTGATCTGGGGAGATAAGGTTATCTCGAAAAGAGTCAGAGAAAAATACACGCATATGGAGTTTTCTTCTTTAAAGGAATCCTCACCATTTATATCGATGGATTCCGACATCCTCTACGAAGAAAATAAAGTAGGCATAGTTCGACTGGTTATGTCACGTGAAACGGTAAAAAAGGAGTTTATTAATAGCATCATTCAAACCATCTGTTTGACAGTTCTTATAATAGTGGCCATTACCATAACCTCTCTTATTATTACGAAAAAATATATATCCACCCCATTATTAAAGTTACAGGAATCTGCCTCCTCAATAGCAAAAGGTGACCTTGATACTTTTATCGATAAGAGTAGCGTAGATGAAATAGGAGTTCTCGCACAACAATTTGACAAGATGAGAGAGTCTGTAAAATCTCTATTCTCCGAGGTTAGTGAAAACAAATCGAAAATAGAGGAATACAGCCGCACCCTTGAGCAAAAGGTCAATCAGCGAACCCAGGAGTTAAAGCAATCTGTTGATGAACTACAGGCCCTTGGGGAAGTCAGCAGGGTGGTAAGTTCAACGCTAGATCTAAATATGGTATTGACAAATATTATCCACCACGCAGTAGAGCTATCAGACACTAAAGGAGGTACAATTTTTGAGTTTGATGAGTCTGAACAGGTTTTTGTGCCGAGAATCAACTATGGTCTCAAGAATAGTCTCATAAAAAAAATAGAAAGCTCTGTTTTGCGTATAGGCGATAAGACGGCAATTGGTCAGGCGGGTCAGCGAAAAACGCCTGTACAAATCTCAGACTTGGCAGAGGCACCGGAGCACCCGCTCCCTTATATTCGAGAAGGTGGATTTTGCGCACTTCTGGCCGTTCCTCTAATGCATGAAAATAGACTCATTGGCGGTCTGGTCGTTCTAAGGAAATATGCAGGGGATTTTTCTGACAGAAACGTAGATCTACTACAGACGTTTGCAGCCCAGTCTGCACTTGCCATCGCTAATGCACAGCTTTTTAAGCAGATCGAGGAAAAAAGTTATCAACTTGAGCTTGCCGACAAACACAAGTCTGAATTTCTGGCTAATATGAGTCATGAATTGCGAACTCCTCTCAATGCTATTCTTGGCTACACAGAGTTGATACTTGATGAAATTTATGGCGATGTACCAGAGAAAATTGACAAAATTCTTGTACGAGTGGAAAAGAATGGGCGGCATCTGCTCAACCTCATAAATGATGTGCTCGATATTTCTAAGATAGAGGCAGGTCGTCTAACCCTTTCTTTAGATGATTACTCGTTTGGAGAACTAGTAAATACCGTCCTTGTTTCAGTTGAGGGCCTGGCAGCGGAAAAAGGGTTAAAACTGTCGGCGATCGTTGATAAGGATCTTCCTGTTGGTAAAGCAGATCAACAGCGAATTGCCCAAGTACTTGTAAACCTACTGGGAAACGCTATTAAGTTTACAGATGAAGGCGAGATTAGAATTGAGGTAGGTACAAGAAACAGCTCTTTTTTGGTCTCCGTCCTGGACACAGGTCTGGGACTGTCTGCTGAAGATAAACAAATCATTTTTAAAGAATTTCGTCAGGTTGATGGCTCGAGTACGCGAGAAAGAGGGGGGACTGGCTTGGGGCTCTCCATCGCCAAAAAGATTGTTGAAATGCATGGTGGCTGTATCTGGGCAGACTCACGACCTGAGGGTGGAGCAAATTTCAGTTTTTCAATTCCAGTTTGCGTAGAACAGCAGGTAAAGTCGTAATGGGTAAATTAATCTTAGTTGTTGAAGATCAGGAAGATAATCGGAAAATATTGAGAGACCTGTTGGCCAACAGCGGTTTCGAAGTGGTTGAGGCTGTCAACGGTATAGAAGGGGTACGCTTGGCCGAAAAACTTCTTCCTGACCTTATCCTGATGGACATCCAGTTGCCGGGAATTGATGGTTATGAAGCCACCAGGCAGATCAAGGCTAAAGCCAACCTGACTGCCATTCCGATCATTGTGGTCACTTCCTACGCCCTGAGTGGAGATGATAAAAAAGCCTACGACGCGGGATGCGACGACTATGTGGCAAAACCATTCAGCCCCCGTAAACTCCTGGCGAAAGTCCACAATTTTCTGAACTATCCAGCAATGAGGAATAAATGAGAGCGGTACCACTCATCCTGGTAGTTGAAGATAACCAGGAAAGCAGGGAAATATTGGAAGCAAGGCTGGTCGCCAATGGTTACGGGGTTATAACCGCGCCCGATGGTGAAGCAGGATTGCACTTAGCTAGGGAGCAAACCCCCGACCTTATCCTGCTTGATATTTTGATGCCTAAGATGGACGGTTTGGAGGTATGCAGAAGGATTAAGGGGGACTCTAGTCTACCTTTTATGCCAATCATTCTAGTTACCGCAAAAGCTGACTCGAAAGATGTGATTGCAGGATTAAAAGCCGGTGGTGATGAATATCTGGCAAAACCAGTGGACCACGGTGCGTTGCTTGCCAGAGTTCAATCCATGCTTCGGATTAAAGATCTGCATGATACTGTAATGGAACAATCGAACCAGCTTAAAGAACAGTTAAGAACTGCAACACGGATTCAATCCCTTTTTTGGCCGAAGATACCAGACTTGGCGCATAACTCCCACATCTGGGCTGTATCAGTACCCGCTGGATATGTGGGTGGAGATCTGTATGACGTGATCCCTCTGCAAGATGGCAGTGTGTTAACATATGTTGCAGATGTTTCAGGAAAAGGAGTGCCTGCCGCCCTCATTATGGCTGTTTTGTCAACCAGAATTCGCATAGAAGCTTTACTCCAGGATGACCTTGGCCAGCTACTTTTTGCAGTTAATAACAGTATGTATGAATTAACGTCTGAGGAGGGGTATTTTGCTTCGATTATCTTGGTTAGATTCTGGCCTACAAACGGTAGAGTACAGATGGCGCGAGCAGGTCATCCATACCCTTTCTGGGTTGCAAGTGGCACTATACAGGATCTGCCTCCGATAAAAGGGATTTCTATCGGAGTCACCCGAGGAGCAGAATTTGAAATAAAAGAGATTGTACTTTCTCTAGGTGACTCGCTGTTTCTTTTCTCAGATGGAGTTTCAGAAGCGGAGAGTGACAAACATGAGCTCTTTGGTATTGATCGTCTGGTCAATCATATAGAACATCAACAGGGACCGCCTTGGAGTCAGGGACTTTTAGATGCTATTGCCGACTGGAGAGGAACTGCAGAGATTAACGACGATTTGACCATTTTAGAAATTTGGCGCAATAACGAGAAATTACTTAGGTCAGGCGAACATTAAATCATTGATTGGTATGTAAAGCTAACAGCTTTTTGGCACCTCTTTAGCATAATTTATCCCAAAAACCCGAGAAACTACCTGGCTATCGCTACTATCTGCTGATATTGGGATATTAATGGGACCAACAAAGTTGATTTCAGTGATGGTATTGCACTCAAAACATGATCTGGCCTACTGTTATTGTAGTTAAGAAGTCGTCCCAAAAACCTAACAACACAAAAAGGTGTTTTGACCTTTTTAAAACCCATATTTTCTAGAATATCCTAACAGGATGTTAGTACCTTCAAAGAGAAGATGGTTCCAGAAAATTAATGCCCATATCAAAGCAACCACAAATCATTTAATGTTGTTATTTCCTATCGATTTATGGTCTCTTAGAAGAAATCATAATCCGATTTCTTAACGGCCCCTGCCTGGCAGAACTTCCGACTTTAAGCCCGGAGTACATCGAGTGAAAAATCACTCCTGTATTCCGGGTTTTTTTTGATCTGTCCATCATCTCACAGGTTCACCCCTCTAGGTGTCTGTCCGAGAAGATAATGGGGTTTATTGGATCGGTGATGTTGATGCTGCTCGTTTTGTCGCTAATGCTGATAATAGCGATGTGTATCGTTTACAGGAAGGCCTAAGCAACGCTATAGAAAACTTACAGTTTGATAAGGTAGGTGGGCACCCAATAGTAGCGCGAGGGGAAATCGAAGGTTTTAAGTTCATTTCATATATGAAGCTCGTTTCGCCAAAATATTTTTCACTAGAAGAAGGTTGGAAGACAGTTGATTTTGGGACATCACAATCCGGTGGATTTGGCTATACAACAGTGGTTCCAGTAAGAGAGGGTGACAATGGGTGGGGTATATTCTATTTTCAGGGTATGTTTGGTGAATTCTGGCATGTCGATCTTGAATCAAATGTCTGTGAAATTTTGAAGGCACATGCACATAAGGTTCAAGATTTCGTAAAATTAATCCAAGATGAAACTGGCGTTGAACTTGAGTTTTGTGGGAGCTTGGGATAGCGGAGAATGCATTCGCCCAAATCTGGTAGCCGGGGGTTAACCCCCAGCCCCCCACAACACCCTACAAGCGGGTCCGCACAGGGCGGTTCATCAAGGTTGACCAGAGAGAACATCTTTAGCAAGGGTTTGAGGGTACATAACCCCTCGACATTCTGATCCAATCTGTATTGAAAGAGGCAACCCTTCACAGCTAATAGCGTACACGTCCCATAAACTGAAGGAAACTCTCATCTTTAGCCATATCTTTATCAATCAATTGGCGTATATACCTGTCTCGATACCTGAAAGGCAAATGCTCAATCTGGCACAAACTTTCGAATTCAAGAGAACACCACTACGACTGGGAAACAGGAGGTCAGACTTCGTCTTCCGCCTACGGAGGATTCTGAGAACCAATGGAGAAAGATATACCGGAACGGATTTTTCCTATTCTTGACACGTTCCCGGGGAATTGTCCAAACATCACCCTTAATTTCACTCCAGCGCATACCTAAAACCTCACCAGTTCTTTTCCCGGTTAAAAGTAATATCTTTAACAAGTCTGGTGCGGATGTACTCCTGTTGAGTGTTAAATATTTCCAGAAGTCTCGAATTTCTTCACAAGATATCCTTTCTCGTCTGTATCGTATGGTTTTTCAAGCTTCTGGATTCCTTCTGGGATTTTATCGTTACGAATCCGGCTGGTTAACTCTTCAAATGTCAAAAGCTGCCTTATTTCACTATACGGTATGCCATGTCTGCCCAGAATAACTCTCAGATAATCACGAGCGTCAGAAACAAGAAGTGTTGCAGCTCCACCCAGTTCTCGTAATGAATTAAAAAAGATAAGTAGAGTCCACCATGGATCCCTCACCGATTTGTCACCATCGGGTATTTCGATCAACGCTGCGTACTGAAGTATTGCAGCATAAATTCTGGCTTGAGTTGTTAAAAATGAACCATGCGCAGGGGCCATTACACCAACGTACAATCTTCCTGGCTCTGGTTTACCATTTTCGTCTTCAGCTTTTCTTGCAAAAAATGAATCATCCGCTTCAAGACCGGATGGAGGGAACAGCATTATACCATCTCTTGCGTAAAGAGAACTGACCTGCTCCTTTGCTCTACTTATTGTTGCGGTGGAAGCTACAATCTTTGGTTTGAAAAGTCCATTTGAACAAAGACTTTCGAAAACAGTTTCATATGCACCTACCATTGAACCGAGAGGTCCAGAAATGAGGTGAAGTTCATCGTGTATAATAAGAGAAGGCGGGATTCCAGAGTGGGTGCCATCCTTGTTAATCCCAAAGATAGACCGCACCTCCGGCTTCCACGAAATCATGGCGAACTTGTCTACAGTTCCAATTACAAGATTTGGAGGATTGTCAAAAATATCTTCATCAATAAGGATCACTGGTAAAGGGTCTTTTGGAGACAGTGGCCTGAAACCAAATTCACATTTAGTATCTGGACATTTATATACAACAGAATTTGGCATATCCTTGGCGAAACTCCCTTCATAATAACCGAGGACTTTCCTTTTATTTATCGGTTTCTTCAATGGCCCAAGTTTCGCATTACACCAAGGACATTTCAAGAGTATGAAAGGGTTCTCACTATTGGTGTCCCGATTTAGTTTTTTCAGTGCCTGAACTGCCTGGATCCTTGTGTTGGGTGTTGAATCACCTCCGACATACATACCAAGAGTGAATCGTTTTGAGCCTAACATTCCACTAAATTCTGGCTGTTTTCGTATATGTTCCATTGCACAGAACAGAAGAGTGGCTCTCTGGAACTGTTGAGCGGTCAGAAGTCGGAGTGTATATCGCATTAGTACATCTGTGCCACCTGGTTCCAATCCTGCTATCCTCTTAAAAAAAATTGTGAATGTTGTCAAACCCAGATAAGCTTCGGTTTTTCCACCACCAGTAGGGAACCATATAAGGTCAACCATTTCCCGTTCTTCGGGTTCCTCCACAGGTTCACAGATGCCGAGTACGGACATGATTACAAAGGCAATCTGAAAGGGCCGCCAGTATCCTTTATGGTCATGTGACTGCTTTGGATCTGGATCTGAAAAACCAGTTTTCCAACCTAATTTACCATTGTCATCTATCGGTTCTCTTGTCTCACGGCTAGCCCTTAACTGAGCTATAAACATCGCATGATTTGCTAATTGAAAAGCTTTGAGAGCCAGTTTTGATTTCTTTTTATCTTTATTCAAATACTCAATCCCTCTTGTCATACGAACGAGGCAATTTTCGCAACGCTCAATCAATCCATAAGCAGTCTCATGAAGGTCATTTGGAATGGAAGATAACCCACTTCCCAAACTGTCACGAAGCCTGGAAATCCATTCTTTATAGGCTGTGACAAGGATGTGTACATCGTTCCAGATACTCAGGCCGCATCTTGGGTACCTCCCCGCCTGGCAGGTAACAATGCATCCGGTCAAAGAAGGCTGCGTCAATCATCTCCTCCGGAAAGGGAGCAAAAAGATGCCTTAAACGGCTTTCTGCCGATGACCATCCGCTCATAATTGTCTCCTACTGTCAATGTCACAGCTATTCTGTTACAGTGCTACAGTGAATAGGACTAACCGCCCCACGCTCATTTGTCCGTATCAGGCGAAATGAAGTTGTGGCTTTTCGTGACAGATAGATGAACAATTATCTGGAAAAATCAGTCTTCAACTGAGATTGCTTCGAGCGCATGGAATTTACCCGTAAACTTCCAAAGCAAAACAGGTACCAATTGATGCTCACTGGAGTCAAGTTGATAAACATTGTGAATGCATTTTTATCTGCATTCACAGATAATCTATTGAAATTAGCTGCGTGATTTTCTTGTTTTTCATGACAGGGTTTCAGGATTAGGTACTAAACGAGCCCTCTCATGGAAGAGGTGCAGCTTAAGTTTTTGAAGTATATCTCAGGCTGACTTTATGTACTTCGATACAGTCTACCGGGCAAACCTCCAGGCAGTGGTTACAGCGGATACAGGCGGCAGGGTTGACTCGGTATACAAATTGATTTTCCGGGGCATAATTGTCGGCGGGGAACAGATAGCCGTGAATCCTGTGCTGCCCATCTTGCTCCAGACCTTGCACTTTCAGGATGCAGTCCGCTTGTGGTTTAACTTCACAGCAGAGATCACAAAAAATGCAGCGTGAAGTATCTATTTCATATTTGTAATAACAGAGATAGCATCTTCTTGTTTCCTGTTCCGCGACATCTGCAGCAAATCCCTGATCCACTTCACTGTGGAAGGTGCGCTGGCCGACGGCAAGAGATGTCATTTCTTGTCTGGGGATTTGATTATCTTCGATCTCACGATGCTGGTCACGACCAACGGATACAGATACAGCCAGCTGCATCCGGTCCTGCCCCATGAGATATCTGTCCACGGCCCTAGCGCATTGTCTGCCGGCGGCAACTGCTGCAATGACAGATGAAGAACCAGTACCTTGATCACCGGCAACAAATAGTTGCTCAACAGCAGTGTATGGTAGACGATTCTGGTCGATTCGCCACTGTTTGATTACCCCCGATTTTTTTTGGATGTCCTCGAGCCAACTCCAGTCAGGATCTTGTCCGGTGGCCAGCAACAGTGTGTCTGCCTGAATCTCAAATTCGCTTCCTGTGATTGTTTCAATTATTGATTTCTGTGCATGACTTCGAGTACGGACTCGATTGCGGATAAACTGTACTGCTTGTATTCTGCCGTTATGTACCAGAATGTTCTTTGGAGACACCAGGAATTGAATATCTATACCTTCTTCAGACATTGCCTCGAATTCGCCAGGCGTCAGGGTCATATCTTCCAGCTGTCTTCGGTAGTAAATGGTTACCGTTTCCGCTCCACAACGCAAAGCTCCTCGCGCGCAGTCAACGGCAGTAAAACCGCCGCCGATCACGATGGCGCGACGTCCCACCTCATTCTTTTCTCCTTCAATCACGGTCTGTAGAAATTCAGAACCATGCAGGACTCCTTTGCTGTCCAAACCGCCAATTTTGGGAGTATTCGGGCTAGTACAGCCACCAGCTACAATTAAGGCATCGTTGTTTTCCAGCAGAACATTAAAGGAGATGTCACGGCCGACCCTTATACTGCAGTATATTTGTACTCCCTGTTGTTCAATCTGTTTAACCTCCTTGGTCACAATCTCCTGCGGTAAACGGAATGGCGGAATATTCTGAACCAGCATACCTCCAGCGATGTGGTGTTGCTCATAGACTTTGACTGTGTGACCCATCAGGCAGAGATCGCGTGCGGCTGCCAGGCCGGCAGGGCCGGAGCCTATCACGGCAACATCTTTTCCAGATTGGGGGAAAATCGATGGAAGGACCTGGCAATCAAGGTTGCTGAAGTCTGCAGCAGAGCGTTTCGAAAAGCAGATGGCCACCGGGGCTCCAAGGCCTTTATAGCCATGTCGGCAAACCGGCTCGCAAGGTCGGGTGCAGATGCGTCCAAGCACCGCCGGAAAAACATTGTCTCGCAGGTTAATACGGTAGGCCTGTTCGAGGTTCCCGGCAGCTATGGCTCCAAGATAACCGGGAACATCTGTCTTGGCAGGGCAGGCATGCTGGCACGGCACGCTCTTCTCCAGCCAATGAAAATCCTTGGGGGCGTAAGCCCGCCCTTGCCTGACACTCAAGTCGTCTTCTAGATAGTGCTGTTCCACGTTGACTCTCATAACTTCCGGGGGTATCCTAGCCTGAAGGTTTTCAATGGCTGGACCTGCCGGTCATAGTACCCGAAATAGTGTAACAGTAAAATAGTAAAACTTTCCTCATTCATTGTTTCATTTATTTATGACTGATACTCCTCAAGATTATATCTATCGAAATGTCGAAGGAATTGCTAAAGTTGTCTCTAACAACCTATGCCACCGCTGTGGTGCATGTATTGGTGTCTGCCCCGTCAAAACCCTGGATATGGATCGTAATGGTTATCCTGTCCAGGTGGCTGAGTGTATCAACTGCAATATCTGTGTCCAGACATGTTCTGGTCTGGGAGTGAATTATCAAGACATCGGTAAGCGAATGTTTGGTGAGGGCTATACCTATGGTGACATGATGGGCGATGTCCGAAGTGGCTTCGTGGCCTATGCCATGGATCCTACCATCCGCCATAATGCAGCAAGTGGCGGTGTGGTCACCCAGTTATTTGACTTTTTACTCGCAAGCGGGCAGATAAAAGGTGCAATTGTCGTCGTGGAGGACCCGGAAAATCCTGCCCGGGGCAGGGGGATAATTGCCCGCAACCGTGAGGACTTGCTGCGCTCTCAACAATCACGTTACACTACTTCCCCGCATCTCCATATCCTCAATACAATTCAGGAGGAAGATGGACCTTTTGCACTTGTAGCATTACCTTGCCAGGTCCATGCCTTGCGGAAGCGGCAAATATTTGATCCCCGCTGGCGCAAGAAAATTCCTATAGTAATCGGTTTGTTGTGTCACTACTCCTTACCCATGAGTTCCACCGAGGAAGCTGGGGAACTGCTGGCTCCTTCTGGGAGTCAGCTGGCCCATACCCGATACCGACAGCGAGATAAAACCGGGTGGCCGTTCAACACCTTGGAGCTGACCTTTACAGATGGCTCGGTCTGGCGTTCACCGTATGGTCCTGCACAAACATTCAATGTTATTTCCCGGGTGTCGCCACTGGGGCGTTGTCTACAATGTTTGGACGCAGCTGCCGAATTTTCCGACATCTCAGTCTGTGATCCATGGATCCGGAATGAAAGCGGTAAATGGAAGTACGATGATCCTGCCGGCTTCTCCGGAGTACTGGTGCGCACAAAAAAAGGCGCAGAATTAATTGATGAGGCTGTATCCGCGGACAAATTGTATGCCCAGGAGATTCCAGTAGCTGAAATCGGTGAAGGCCAGCGACAGATGATGGTTGAGAAAAAGTTACGCACAGCATTCAGAATAGATGTACGGCGCAAACTCAATCTGCCTGTACCGGAATATCCAATTGTGTTTGCCCCTCACCTTAAAAAGGTGATGTTTGAAGAGATTTTATTCTGGCTCATGCGCCTGCTTCCAGCAGAAAAAAATGTGCGCAAGATACTCTTGCAACTAGGTTTTTCAAGAATAGGACGTTATTTAATCCATCGCAGGATGCAAAAGCGTATACGCCGTGCTGCCAAACGAACGTCAAAACAGCGGGCAGATTAGGTGTGAAGTGTTGTGTACTTATGGCTTCAATTTACGGTTTCTTCCTGAATTCCTTTCCTCAAATGCTTCTCCATTTATTCAATCGGGGTTGAGAAATTTTTGACAAAAAGGCCGAAGAAAAAATCAAAAGGATACCAATGGCAAGGTTAAAAATTTTCACCAAAACTGCAAGTTAATCCTGTTCCTGACTCCACGTAACAAAAATCGATCAAAAAGATGATACAATATGATTGTCAGCCTGTTTCTCCTCAAAATCAACGGTAGATGAGCTATGGAAGAAATTGGAATTTCCCATGTCATGTTAGTTGTTATTTTCCTGGTACTATCAACTGGGTTCTCGCTTATAACATGGAAAATGGTCCAATTTAGGCATAGATTGAATGAGTTCATTGATAATGATCTTTGGCAGCGAACTCTATCTGAAAATGATATTTTCGACAAAAATCCGATAGTGTTTTTTGGTGATTCTCAAATTAGCCTGTGGTTGATGGCGCCATCATTTGGTTCACTCCCCATAGTGAATAAAGGTATATATGGCGATTGGGTATTAAAAGCTGTGGATCGTTTTGATACAGACGTAATAGATTTAAAACCTAAAATACTTGTGATGCTCATTGGCACTAATGATCTTGGCAATGGTCAGCCTGCAGATGAGATCGTAAACAACATTGAAATAATGTTAAGGAAAGCGGCGAATCAAAACATACAAATAATTCTATGTAACCTTCTCCCTGTTAGAAATAAATATCTAATGAATCGTCCTCTGAAGGATCTCTTGCTAATAAATAATGAGCTAGAGACTCTTTCGCAGCGATATGAATCTGATTATGTGGACTTCTATTCTCAACTTACTGATAAAGATGGTTTGTTCAGCGTTGATTTCACTTCAGATGGGATACATCCCAATGGATCAGGATATTTGAGAATGTCTAAAATCATCTTCCCATACTTGATAAAAAATATGGTCAGATTCACAGATTGAATGGGAAAAAGATAACGCTCAGAATAAATGGATGACATAATAGTGCAGCGACTTTATTAAAACATACTTCCCGATAATATTTAACTGAAGGTCTAGCACCTCGTCCACCTCGTTGAGGTGGCATGGATGCTCTCAGATGCAGGATGCAACCATGAACTCATCGCAGCCGGGTTTCTTCATGACATCATCGAGGACTGTGGATATACTGGTGACCAACTTGATCAGTGTCGAAATAATCGCAATATGTTGTGATTTTTATGTTCAGCACACTACATGTGGCATACACTGACCCCAGGAAGCCGCTGAGTGCCCCTGTGGTGAAAATCCCATGGCCCACCCCAAAATGAATCGCCCCTGTTTGTTGCAGGAAGGGCTATTTGATCACTTCTCCCGTATACATTTCTTTAGTGCGGAGTATAAACGGATGATCTGACAAATTTCTTACAGCAGGTGAAAAGTGGTTTCAGATTATCGATGGTCTGTTGTGGACATGATTGAAAAAGTGGCTGAGCAATGCTCCACCCTGGACGACTTTGTCGTGCTATCTTTCAAGATGCCCAACATTTCCACTAAAGTGACCTGCAAAGATAATCTGGAAACATCTGGTATGCCGAAATGCTCCATTTGCAGCCAGATTTTTGGAAATAACCTTGAATTTTTTAAAGTGCCAGGATGCTGCTTTTCGAGTAATTTTTTGGGCATGGTTAAAATATAACTTCACAGGAAGAGGGTCAAGCTGACAATATTTCAAAACCGTTATGATACCCAAATGATATCTTTCCAATCTGCAGTAGTCGGATTTCAGAAATCTATTACAAAAACTTCGCGTCATGAGTCAGTAAAAACGTGTTAATCCGTTAATACCAGCGAGAAAGCTCTCAATTATAATATTGCACACATATTCGTATAAACTGGGGGAGGTTTACTCTGGCCCCTTTAATGCAAGATCTCGCCCCCTTATGCCCACAGACCCCAAATCAGGAAATAAAGCTAAATAAATAGTTGCTAACAACTAAATAAATAGTTATAGTATACTAAACCTTACTGATAAGAGTAAATTCATGGGTAGAAAAAAGAAAGTACATAACAAAATCTTGACCGAAGCTGAATTGAAATTGATGAATATCATATGGTTATTGAATGAAGCCACGGTTCATCAGGTTATTGAAGAACTATCTGAGGTCGAAAACTATGCTTACAACACAGTATCCACCATCATGAGAATATTAGAGAAAAAAGGTTTTTTGGTGAGCCGGAAATTTGGTCGATCCCATATTTATCTGCCCAGCATATCTAAAGAAGAATACGAGCTCATTGGCGTGAATCACATGGTTGATGACCTTTTTGG
The DNA here is from genome assembly GCA_964196355.1 of uncultured Myxococcota bacterium. Lineage (GTDB taxonomy): Bacteria > Desulfobacterota > Desulfobulbia > Desulfobulbales > Desulfocapsaceae > Desulfomarina. The sequence goes on along the minus strand of CAXMTO010000040.1, from coordinate 110 downwards.
CGGCACTCCAGTTGCTTTGATAAGAAGACTTCTGGGTGGAACAAAGCTAAGCGGTAATGATTTAAGAGAACTTAAAGAGTTATTAAAAGATAAGGAGTCAGAATGAGCGA
>CAXMTO010000039.1:0-16725 GCA_964196355.1 uncultured Myxococcota bacterium | reverse complement strand
CGGGGCGCCAGATCTATATTATGGGCCACTAAAACGCTCTGACCAGTAGGCAGGGCAACGATGATGCGCTGATGTTTACTGCCTTTTGTGTCATCTCTTAAAATGGCTTTGACCACACCGCTTCCCTCTACCTGGAGATTGCTGATCTCATTTTCAAAGGCGTGTTTAAGCTGATCAACGGACACTGTCTGGTCCTGACCTGACTGCTGAAAGAACCAGTCTCTCCGCTCATAGAGCGTTAGCAGGCTTAAAGCCACAAGCAGAACAAATGTGATTGTATTTCTCGTCATATCGCCATCATCCCACTTCCTGCACATCTTGAAGAATTTGCTGTTTTACCCGGCCCACCTGACCGCTGGTCAATCTTACCTTGATACCATGTGGATGCGTTTGTGATTTTGTCAGTATATCCTTGACAATACCCTGTGTCAGCACCCCTGTTCTCTGATCTTTTTTGAGCACTATCTTCACTTCACTGCCTGGTTTTATCGAGGCACGAGTTAGTCCGTTCATATACTCCTCTTTTGCATTAGTTTCAATTCTGCTATCGCAATATAACTCATGGCTTCCTACCCATCTTGAATATATCCCTTTTAAAGCAACACTTCCGTTTAAGTAAACTACGACAACAGGCCCCAGTATTTCAAAATTATTGACAATACCACCAACATTACAACATTGTAATGTTTACGAAAGGGTAGTGTAATGATTACCGGTTATATTTTACTTTGTCATAATAACTCTCCATCTGAAATTGTTAGTTTTTTCCGGATTATCATATTCAGCGATCAATAACACCGAAGATACTACAGCAGGCCAAAAGGAGTAAACATGTTTAATACATCTTCTCAGTCGCCCCCCCCGCTGAGCAGCTCACTGACAGAACCGATGAAACGCCATGATGATGTCTACCATTCAATCCAGGTAATTAACGAGGATGTAAAGCGCAGTTCAGGTTGGGTATCCCTGCTCCGAGACGAGATGACCAAAACCATTATCGGCCAGGAACAGTTGATCGAAAGGTTGCTGGTCGGTCTCCTTACCGGAGGTCATATTCTTCTTGAAGGATTGCCCGGTCTGGCTAAAACCCTGGCGGTAAAAACCCTGGCCAAGGCTGTGCAAACAGATTTCAGGCGTCTCCAGTTCACACCGGATATGCTGCCTGCCGATATCATGGGAACGGAGATTTACAATCCCCAGCAAACCAGTTTTGAGGTAAAACAGGGGCCTATTTTCGCCTCACTTATTCTGGCAGACGAAATTAACCGTGCCCCGGCTAAGGTACAATCAGCACTCCTTGAAGCCATGCAAGAGAAACAGGTAACCATCGGTGAACAGAGTTTCCAGCTTCCTGAACTCTTCCTCGTGCTTGCGACCCAGAACCCGATAGAGCAGGAGGGTACCTACCCTCTGCCTGAGGCCCAGATAGATCGGTTTATGCTTAAAGTAATCGTTGGATACCCGAGTATGGCAGAGGAGCGACGCATTCTTGAGGCCTTTGATCTGACCGACTCTGAGACCACTGTCATGCCCGTTGCCAGTCCTGAAGATATTCTTAGCGCGAGAAAAGTCGTCAACACCATCTATATGGACGACAAGATCAAAGATTATATCGTCTCCCTTGTCTGTGCAACACGAGACCCTCAGTCCTTTCAACTGGATCTGCAGGATTATATTGAAACCGGTGCTTCACCGCGGGCAACAATCAACCTCAAAGCAGTCGCCCGCAGCCTTGCCTTCCTCGCGGGCCGCGGCTACGTAACTCCGGATGATGTGAAAAGTGCTGCTCTGGACGTTATGCGCCACCGGCTGCGCATAAGTTATGAAGCTGAAGCGGAGGGTATCAGCAGTGAGGATATCATAAGAAAAATACTGGATACAGTGCCGGTTCCATAACACCATCGTCTCTTGATATGGACAGACAACTGACTAAAGAAATCCTCAAAAAAGTACGCCAGGTAGAGGTCCGCACCAGCAGGCTGGTCAACGACAGTCTTGCAGGAAGCTACCAGTCCGTGTTTAAGGGTCGGGGAATGAACTTTGATGAAGTCCGTGAATACGTCCCGGGAGACGACATCCGGTCAATAGACTGGAATGTGACCGCCCGGACAGGTATTCCGCATATCAAAAAGTTTACCGAAGAAAGAGAATTGACCATAATGCTGATGATCGATGTCAGCGGCTCTGGAGATTTTGGCTCAACTGACTCGTCCAAGCGGGAAATGATGGCTGAACTGGGCTCAGTTCTTGCCTTTTCGGCGGTAAAAAATAATGACAAGGTAGGTCTTGTTCTCTTCACCGACTTTGTCGAACTCTATATTCCTCCCCAGAAAGGAAAAACGCATATACTCAGGATCATAAGAGAGATCCTCTTTTTCCGTCCTCAGGGGAAAAACACCGATCTCAAACTGCCTCTTGATTTTGTCAACCGGGTTATAAAACGTAAATGTGTCAGCTTCCTTATCTCCGACTTCTGCCTGCAGGGTGACTTTGAAGAGACACTCCATGACCTGCAGCCAAAACTGCAGATTTCCAACAGACGCCATGACCTGATCGCAGTTATTGTCTCGGACCCTAGAGAATTTGATCTTCCCGATGTTGGCTGGCTGACTCTTGAAGATGCAGAAACCGATGGACAGGTGGAACTCAACACCTCCGATCCGAATATCCGGCAGCAATACAGTGAACGTGCAAAAAAAAGACAGAAATCACTGCAGAGAACAATTCGATCTGCAGGAATTGATATTCTCAATCTCTTTACGGACGCTTCATACATCCCTCCTTTGCTCAGTTTCTTTGGTGCCCGTAAGGGGAGGAATGCGTAATGAAGAACCTGATCATCTCATTTTTAATCATCCTCTTTTTTCTGCCTCTCACTGCTTTTGCAGAAAAAGGCAACAACCAGGCGCTGACTCTGCTTAACCAACCACAAAAGAGTGCAGCCCCGCAGCAACAACCTCAATCGACAGGTCAACCCCAGGAAATACGGGATATACATGGACCTGTGGCATTGCAGAACCAATCCAGAATGCTGGTCTATGGAGCTCTCCTCTGTCTGCTGCTCATTGTTATTGTAGTTGTTGCCCTGCTCATAAAGAGGAGAAAAAAACCGGAGGTTCCATCAATCCCTCCCTGGGAAAAAGCCCTCTCTGACCTCACCGAGGCGAGGGCTTTACTCACTTCCGATCTGGCGCTGCGGTATATGGACAGAGTTTCCCTGATCCTTCGTAAGTATGTAGAATCCTGTTTTGCCATCAAATCAACACGCCAAACTACACGGGAATTTCTCCATAATTTAAATAAATCTTCGGCCGATCCGGAGGTCCAGAGCTATAAAGGCGAACTGCAAACCTGTCTTGAACAGTGCGATATGGCAAAATTTGCCCACCAGATTCCCCAGCAGCAGAACATGGAAATGATGGAGACTGCGATTATATCCTTTGTCGAGAAAACCAGACCAGATAAGCAGTTGAAAGGAGAAACCGCATGAGATTTCTCCATCCCGAACTCCTCTGGCTCCTCACTCTTATACCTCTTTTTTCCCTCCTTTTGGGTAAAAGGGGTGCTGCACCTGCTCTCACATTTTCTTCAATTTCTCTTGCTGCGTCTCTGGCAACAGCTAAAAAAACACGGCCGGGCACTCTCCTCTTCCTTCTGCGCCTGGTCATGTTTTCCCTTTTAATTCTTGCTCTTGCCAGACCGCAGCAGGGGAACAGTACCACAGAAATCGAGGCCAGCGGCATTGATATTCTCCTTGCTGTGGATGTGTCGGGGTCAATGGAAGCAATGGATTTCACCCTTGATGGAAAACCCACAAACCGTCTTGACGTGGTTAAAAAAGTTGTGGACGAATTTATCACACAACGACCAAATGATCGCATCGGTCTATTAGCCTTTGGAGGTCGGCCCTATCTCGTCAGTCCTTTGACCCTTGACCATAGCTGGCTGCAAAAAAGACTTGAATCATTAGAGATAGGGATGGTTGAAGACGGCACGGCGATTGGTTCTGCAATCGGTTCCGGTACAAACAGGCTGAGAGATAAAAAATCCAAGTCACGGATCCTTATCCTTCTCACCGATGGTATGAACAACAGTGGACGTATCCCCCCTCTCATCGCCGCTGAAGCCGCAGAAACTCTGGCAATCAAGGTATATACCATTGGCGCGGGTACCAGGGGGGAAGCACCCATACCGGTAACCGACCCCTTTGGTCGACGCCGACTTATTCAGGCCAAGGTGGACATCGATGAAGAGACGCTGACAAAGGTTGCCGAACTGACAGGGGCCCGTTACTTTCGAGCAACAGACACCGCTTCTCTTGAAAAGATATACAAAGAAATAAACGATATGGAGACTACCACGAGGACAATTAAAAAATTTGAACACTACCGGGAACTCTTTCCGTTATTTATCCTGACAGCCCTGATGCTGCTCTGTGTTGAGATTGTCCTGTCCCGTAAAAAACTTCCATAACGAGGCCGATAACAATGAATTTTGCCCAACCTCTCTGGCTGATCACCGGAATTGGTGTCTGTATAGCCCTCTCACTGATGATTCGAATTCTACAAGATCGCAGAAGGACTAAACTTGCAAAATTTGCTGCCCACAAGCTGCTCAACAAACTCACCAGAAATATCTCAAACCGTAAACGGCGAATTAAAAATATCCTCATTATCTGTGCTATTTTTTTATGCTTTGCAGCACTTGCCCGTCCTCAGTACGGTTTCAAATGGGTTGACGTTAAGCGTAAAGGCATTGACATACTGTTTGCCCTCGACACCTCGAAAAGCATGCTGGCAGAAGATATTAAACCCAACCGGCTGGAACGGGCTCACTATGCCATTCTCGATTTTGTTCGGCAGCTCGAAGGGGACAGGGTGGGACTTATGCCTTTTGCCGGTTCTGCTTTTCTTATGTGTCCCCTTACCCTTGATTACAGTGCCTTTGAACACTCACTCTCCGCTGTGACTGCTGATATTATCCCCCAGGGAGGGACTGATATAGCCACAGTGATCACCACCGCAGCGATGACCCTGAATAATGGGGCTAACCATAAAATCCTCGTTCTCATTACAGATGGGGAAAACCTCCAGGGAGACGCCATCAAGGCTGCAGCCGAAGGAGCGGAAAAAGGACTGACTATCTATACGGTGGGTGTTGGAACCCGGGAAGGAGAACTTATCCCGCTTGCGGGAGGAGGGTTCGTAAAAGACAAACAAGGGAAATATATCACTTCAAAACTCGATGAGCAGACACTTGGGCAAATTGCTAAAAAAAGTGACGGACTCTATGTCCCCCTGGGCAACAGCGGTGAAGGACTTGAGACTGTATATCAGCAGAAGCTGGCACTTATCCCTAAAGAGGAACTTGCGGAAAGAAGGCGAAAGGTTCCCCTCGAACGATTTGAATATCCTCTAGCCCTTGCCATTATCTTCCTCATCTGTGATTTTCTCCTTGGTGAGAGAAAATCACAAAGATCCCTTTCTCTGCCGCTGATAAAATCAGTGAGCAGAAGAGTACGTCGAAAAGGCGGGCTCCTGGTTCTCGCTCTTTTTCTCACAGCGGCACTGCATACAGAAGTGCGCAGTTCGGAAGGGGAAGATGCCTATAACCGGGGTGACTATATTGCAGCGTCAGAATATTACAGCGAAAAACTTCTGGCATCTGCCGATGACCCGAAATTGAATTATAATTTTGGTGCCGCTGCCTATAAAAACAACATGTTTGATGACGCCATCACTTCCTTTTCTAAAGCTCTGGAGAGTAATAATATCGATTTACAGAAAAAAGCCTATTATAATCGCGGCAATTCTTACTATCGCAAGGGGTTGGAAATGGTGCAGGGCGACCCGCAGTCAACGGTGCAGCAATGGCAGAAAGCACTTGAGTCCCTCCAGTCTGTTCTAAACCTTTTCCCCGACGACAAGGACGCAGCGTTCAACCATGAACTGATTAAAAAACAGTTGGAAGAGTTGCAAAAACAGCAGGAGCAAAAGCAGCAGGATCAGGACAAGAATAAAGAGAACAAAGAGCAGGAAAAAGACGGCAAAGAGCAAAACTCCAGTCAAAACGGCTCATCTGATAAAAATTCCCCTCAGCAGGAGCAGAACAAGGAAGGAGAAAAAGAGACGAACCAGGCCGAGAAGGGTGAACAGAAGGAAATGAACCAGCCGTCAGAGACGGATGAAAAAAAGATGGCAGAAAAAAGTACGGAGGAGCAGGCGGCAGTGGATGCTCAAAGACAACAACAGGGAAAAATGACAAAAGAAGAGGCTGAAAGACTCCTCAATGGTCTCAAAAGTGAGGAGGGTGAACTTAACTTTGTGCCCCTGGCTCGTGACACAGAGGCCAGTACCAGTGTGAGGGATTGGTGATGCGATCGGCTGGATTCACAATTTTCTTTATCTGTCAGGTGCTGCTCTTTTTTACCCCGCCCCCGGTCCATGCCGAAATTACGGTGGAAGCATCTCTCAGCGCGGAGTCATTTCCTGTTGACCGTGCGGCACGACTGACTATTACAGTTACCGGGTCCCGCTCTGCTGATGTGCAAATGGTAGAAGTCGACGGACTCCGTTTCCACAGCCGTGGCCAATCAAGCCAGGTGAGTATAACAAATGGAAATTATTCTTCTTCTATCTCAAACAACTTTATAATAGAACCTCTCAAACCCGGGGCCTATACAATTCCGCCAATTTCAGTTACTGCCGGTAAAAAAACTGTAGAGACAAAGGCGATCACTTTTGAAGTTACTCCTCTCGGCCAGAATCAACCCTCAAACGAAGGCGGTACAGACAATTCAACAGACAAGGATGAAATAGCATTTATTCGCTGTACAGAGATATCAAAGCACTATAGCGGAGAAGTCGTTCCGATTACAATTAAAGCATACTTTAATCAGAAATACCGGCCAAACATTAATTCCTTACCCGTTCTTAAGACAGACGGTGTGGTCATGTCTCCTTTAAGTAACCAGCCTGAACAGACTCAGGAACAACTGAACGGAAAAATCTACAGCGTTCTGAGATGGAACACGGCTTTATCCGGGGTAAAGACGGGGAACCACCCTATTCTCTTTGAACTTGATGCCACCCTGAACATCCCCCAGAAACGGCAAATGTCACCTTTTGGCGGCAACAGTCTTTTTGATGATTCATTTTTTAACAGTTTTTTTGGTGGTCTTCAGCAAAAGCCGATCAAAGTTGTCAGCCCGGAACTGCACTTCGAGGTGGTAGAGCTTCCCACCGTCGATCAGCCTGAAAATTTCACCGGGGCAATTGGCGATTTCCACCTTACAACCAGCGCATCTCAACGGCAGGTTGACATTGGCGAACCGATAACCCTTACGATTGAAATCGAAGGCAAAGGCAATTTTGACAGGGTGGAACCACCTGACTTTCCGACAAGTCCCAACTGGAAAACCTATACCCCAAACTCGGATTATTCCAGCCAGGGAAATATTTTTCCCGGGAAAAAACGATTTGAGCAGGCCATAGTTGCCAAGAGCAGCACGCTTACACAAATCCCCTCCCTCTCCTTCAGTTACTTTGATCCCGAGAAAGAACGGTATAAAACTGTCAGCAGTGCGCCTATTGCGGTCAAGATCACTGGCCCGGATCTTCCTGTCATTCCACAGCAGCCGGTTCTTGCTGCCGCAGTAGCACAAAAACCGCAACCAGCCTCACCTGCCGAAGCAGTACCCGGTATCAATGGTCTAGCCCCGATTCACCTGGAGACAGGAACATTTTACCAAAGAATAACACAGCTCTACAAGCGGGTATGGTTTCTTTCGGGTGTTGGTAGCTGCACCCTTATTTTGCTGTTCGTTTTATTTTCCACTATTCATGCCCGAAATCTGGCCAGACACCCCGAAATCCTGCTGCAGAGAAAAAGACGCAAGCTGCTTGCTGGGAACCTTGCCAGACTCTCAGAGGCAAAAAAAACCGGTGACGGTCCACTCTTTCTCGCCCTCTGTCGGCAGTCAATACAGCAACAACTCGGTCTTCTCTGGAAAGTCGAAGGTTCTGCGATCAGTCTTGCTGATGTCAAAACCAGACTCATTACCAGGACAGCCCTCGTAGAGATTTTTGAAGCTGCCGAACAATCTGCCTACAGTACCAGTGGCCTTTCACCTGAAACAATGCAGGTATACTTTGAAATACTGGAAAAAGAGCTGGAGGAATTAATATGAAACTGTCTCTTTTTCCACAGCAGCTGTTGTCAGTACTCTTTCTTTTAGTCCTCTCCTCTTCGTGCTTGGCGGCAACTGATGACGACAGCGAAAACCTGTTTAAACAGGGAAATGAGGCCTATAGCAGGGGGAAATTTTCAGCTGCCGCTGAGTTCTATGAACAGCTGACAGCGACGTCAGGATATGGGGCAGGCGTACTCTTCAATCTCGGTAACTCCTACGCCCAGTCAGGCCAGACCGGCAAGGCAATTCTTAATTATGAGCGTGCCCTGCGCCTTGCGCCCTCCAATTCAGATATCCAGAGCAATCTTGAATTAATCCGAAAAGAGAGCGGCCTCTTTCCCAAAGAATATTCATGGTCTGAACATTTTTTTCAACTTTTCAACCTCGATCAATGGACAGGGTCAGCCTTCTTTTTCCTTTTGCTCTTTACCGTCTTTCAGGTTGTATCTTTAAAGCATCGTTTTTCGGCCCATGTGCGATGGATTGTCACTGCAGCATGCATTACATTTTTCACGCTTTCTCTGTCAGGAGTGTTCTCCCGCCACCATCAATGGCAACCATCGGTTGTAACAGATGACGATAGTCGCCTGCTTCTCTCACCCTTCAATTCCTCTGCGTCCACCGGTTCCATTCAACAGGGTCGGCTGGTATATCCCGAAAAAAAACACGGTGACTTCAGCTACGTCGTAGACGAAACCGGCCGTAAGGGGTGGATAGTTTCCTCTGCGATTGAATCGGTTTTGTAAAAAAATTATGCTATTCTTATCAAATAGCAAGTCAGGTGGTCCAACTTCCCGCCTCCATTTTTTTACCTATCCCCACTGATAATTCCCAACACCCCACAAGGGGGTATAAGTACCTTGGTGATATATGTAACCACTCAATTTTAAAACACATTCCGCAGTTTCTGGTTTTTTATTGCAGTGTTTCTGGAGTAAGGTACTCAAGTTCGATAATTTCAGGAATAATCTGCACGAATTTCATTTTCATCCAGACTAACAATTACAGGTTTTCCCATGGCCGCATTACTTTGAGGGAAATCTTCACGAAAATGAGCGGCGGGAGTGACTTTGATCCACTGTTCCTTCAAGTTGATGCCACGCTTTTGAAAAGTATTAATCATCTTTGCTGGTCAGAAATCCGGGCTAGCCTGTCTTGAGTTTTTTTCCTATTGACAAAAAGCAACGACACTTGTAACCCGATGAACATATGTTTAAAAATATGCCTGTGTAAGAAAAAAAAAGAGGAAGAAATTATGACAAAGGGACTTGAAGGAATCAGGGTTTTAGAACTTGGCAGTGCAGTTGCCATGCCTTTGGCCGGCATGCTCATGGGAAGCTGGGGCGCAGATGTCATTCACATTGAACCTCCAAAACGCGGCGATTTATGGCGGCACGTACTGGCTTCGGGGATGGCCGGATGGGCCAAGCCCCATGATGTTAATCATTTCTGGGAACATGTCGATCGCAACAAGAAAAGCCTGACAGTCAATCTCGGCTCACCCGAAGGGCAGGAGGTTATTCATGCCCTTGTTGCCAAAGCCGATGTTTTTTTGAACAATCTCAGACCCTATGAAATGGAAAAATTCAACCTCACCTACAAAACCTTGTCCGAAATTAATCCCAAAATCATCTATGCCAATCTGACTGGATACGGGCAGCAGGGACCTGAAAAAAACGCCGGCGGGTATGATTCTGTAGCTTTCTGGGCCCGTAGCGGAGTCATGGACCTGATGCACGAGCCTGAGATCGCCCCCAACATTTCACGACCCGGGTATGGAGACAGCCTCACCTCCCAGAGTCTGCTGGCTGGTGTCATGGCGGCACTTTTCATCCGGGAGAGATCAGGTCATGGACAGGAGGTGGAAGTCTCATTGTTCAACTCGGCAACCTTTGCTCTTGGCCTGGACATAACCGGCTGTCTCGTTAGCGGAGAAGATTCGATCAGACCATCTCGGCGAACGATGGGAAACCCTATCAGGAATATCTACCCAACCAGTGACAAACGATGGATCATGCTGGGCATGACTACTTCCCAACCTTACTGGCCATCATTCTGTGCTGCAATTGAACAACCGGATCTTGTAGAGGACTCCAGGTTCGTCACCCCGGAAGCTCGTGCAGAAAATGCGGCTGAACTGGTTTCCGTAATCGAAAAGAGTTTCCTGACCAAGACCTACAGCCAGTGGATGGACATACTCAGTCGTAACAAACTGATCTGGTCACCGGTAAAAACACCTCTTGAGGTCACTCACGACGAACAGGCTATTGCCAATGAGTTCTTTTCTGAATGGGATCACCCCACCTATGGGAAAATCAAGCTGTTGAACAATCCTATCAAATTGTCCAAGACGCCCGCCAAAAACAGATGCAGGGCTCCTGAGCTTGGCGAACATACAGACCAACTTCTTGAGGAATTAGGTTACAGTCCCGATGAGATTACCAAAATGCACGAAAATGGTGATATCTGAAAATTAAAATAATGATCACTCCGATGTGTCAACGCTTGAGCTTGATATGGCTTGAAGGGTGTTAAGAATATCTGCGGCGGGGACATCGTCTGCCACAAATACCTGGCCTGCCTTTACAGGGAGCACTAACCTAATCGACTGTGCTAATCTCTTTTTATCTCGACCCATAGCTTCAAGTATTGACTCAGGTGAAAGAGTTGCCGGTATCCTGTTTGGCAAGCCAACCTTACTCAAAATATGGTCGATACTGTCTTTTAGTTGACGAGTGCAATACCCCAATCTTAGAGAAAGGTCTGCAGCTGCAGCAAGCCCCATAGCTACAGCCTCTCCGTGCCGCACAGTGTTCGCACTTACTTTTTCAATGGCATGAGCAAAGGTGTGGCCCAGGTTTAAATGCGACCTTATGCCCTGGTCAAAGGGATCCTTCTGCACAAAGGTGATTTTAACCTGTATGGTTTGAGCTACGAGTGTTTGAATTTCAGCAGGTGAAGAGTGGAGGGAGCCTTTTCTCAGGGGCCAGCTTCCCCGTTCAATGTTCGCCAAAAGGTCAGTGTCAGCAAGCAAACCGTGTTTAATAACCTCGGCGCAGCCGGAAAGCAATTCTTCAGGAGGAAGAGTGGCTAACGTTGCCACATCGGCAATAACAACAGAGGGTTGCTTAAAACTGCCTATAAGATTTTTACCTTGAGGCAAATCAATGCTGTTCTTCCCACCGATGCTGGTATCGCCCATAGCGAGTAAACTTGTAGGACATTGTACCAGGTTCACTCCGCGCATAAACGTTGCAGCTACAAAACCTGCAATATCACCAACAACGCTCCCGCCCAACGCAATTATTGTCCCAAACCTGCCAAATCCTATTTCCAGGAGCTGGTCATATATGGCCTGGACGGTAGTCAGAGTTTTTTGCCGGCTACCTGCAGGAATTGTAATGACATGATCAACAGGCCCGCAGCTCTGTGCGTAAAGTTTTCCGACAACTGTGTCAGTAATTATTACCAACATACCGCCGGCTCCGGCCAGCTGACGAGCAAAAGGTAGAATACCGTTGCCCACAATAAATTCATAAGGTTGAGCGGGGTTGTCAATTGCAAAATGTTTTGGACTTCTTTGAATAAAATCAATTAAATTTTCCGTTACATCATTGGGTTGTCTGTTATCCGTTGTCAATTTCAGGAAACGTTGATACCCCGATTTCCTTTCCTGCAGGAGTTCAACAATCTGCTCGTTTGGATTAGGTACGTCAAGCAGCGGTCTGCGGTTATCTGTATCGCTCTCCAGTCGGGATAATATCTCCTGCGGAGTGGCAACCAGGCAAAAAACCCTGCCCTTGCTGCTTAACGCAGCCACGTTGGCAGGATCCAGCATGAGGCGCCCTCCTGTTGAGATGACCAGCCCTTCTCTCTCTCCCAATTCCTGAGCAATGTCCGCTTCCATTTGACGGAAAGCCGGCTCTCCCATATCGGCGAAAATTTCTGGAATAGTAATCCCCTGACGATGTTCAATCAGCTGATCTGTATCAATAAAATCGCGTTTCAATTTCTTGGCCAACAACTTACCGACAGTCGTTTTCCCCGTCCCCATAAAACCAGTCAATATTATGTTTTTATTATCTTTATTGTGCATGATATCAATTCGAAAATGTAAGAGGATAAAGCGATTATAGGGTATAGCTTATGGCTTGTCGCAGTTTTCTGTGTACAGCTTTGACAATAACATTTTTGTATGTTCTAGGCAATGTGAGGTGCTCAAATAAAGCATCCTCGGGAACGGCTGCGCGAACTGGGCAGTGCATGTCAATCATCGAGCTGTTCATATGCTTTGGAGAAGGTGCTCAACATTGCCGCACTACAGACTTCTTCCTGTCCATATTTTAAAATGAAGTTTTTTGCTTCTTGTTTATTATGCAGGGTTTTAGGAGTAAGGTACTAAACTGGATAAAAAGTGTGTTAAATAAAACGATTAAATTCCGGAAACCAAAACAGAGGAAGACACAATCATGAGGCAGCAGAGCAAATTGCAGGTAACTGTGCGGGGTGCGGTGATTGGAGGGCCCAAGCCACTCATATGCCTGCCACTGGTTGGGGATACAAGAGCAAAGGTTATCGGGGAAGCTGAAGAATTGGCCACACTGAAACCTGATTTGCTGGAGTGGCGCATCGACGCTTACGACGAAGTGGAAAACACAGAAGATTGTTTGTCTGTATTGAAAAGGTTGCGTGAAATCATCGGTGATATTCCACTGATATTCACCTGCCGGATAGATTTAGAAGGGGGCTTTAAAAAAATTTCCCGGAAAAATCGTCTGGAGCTGATTACTGCAGTAATGGAATCTGGCGGCGTCGATATTGTCGATGTAGAGCTTTGTAATGATAAGGAATTTGTTGAAATTATCAGGGAGCGGGCTAAACTGAGCGGTGTTAAAGTGATTCTCTCCTACCACAACTTTACAGAAACACCCAGCGAATCATTCATCTACTCGAAGCTGACAGAGGCTCAGACAGCTGGAGCAGATATCTCAAAAGTTGCTGTTATGCCTAAAGATTATGGAGATGTGTTAACTCTCTTAAACGCCACCAATAAAGCAAGAAATAAAACTGTGCAGGGCCCGATGGTGACGATGTCCATGGGCCCGGAAGGTGCTGTCAGTAGACTAGCCGGCGGCCTGTTTGGCTCAGATATAACTTTTGCCATTGGTAAGCAGGCCTCAGCACCGGGGCAAATACCAATAGAGGAGCTGAAGAGAGGGATGGCTCTGTTCTACAGCACATAACCGTGGTGATGGCTGTAACAGAAGACTGGAAAAATCAAGCTCAGTTACAGCCTGTCCATCTGAAAACTGACACCCCACAAGGGGGTATGAGTACCTTGAAGATGTTTCTAACATTATGATTTCAAAAATGAAGATTTATTTTCTGTCAAAAAAACAAGAAATTTAAGAGTAAGGTACTAATCACCCTTTGCTGGCAGTGTCTAAAATACGCATTGCCCTGGTGGTATTAAAGACCCCGCACACACAGAACTTTGCCATGCAGCGGGCTGCATCTTCACTCTCCATACGACCTTCTTTCACCAGGTTCAGCATTTTCTTTGAAAAATTAGCGGAAACCATTCCGTGGCCGCACATTGTAGACAGTTTAAGCGTCTCTCTCTCTGGAAGTCTGGAGGTGTCACCGTGAAATCCAAGAGTATACTCTGCCGCATGGGGAGTGATATCCACTTCACCACAGATATCCCGGACATCGTCAACAAGAGCACTCACATTAATTGAGAGCCCCAGATCAAGTTTTTCCACATCCTGAATAAATAGTTTTGTTTTCTCTCGATCATCAAACACCACTGCAGCTGATCCTGAAGCGGGTATTTCATCGATCAATTGGTCGTAAGGTATTTTTTCCTGTCTGCCAACAAAATACAGCTTGAGGAAACTGAGATTTTTTTCAGGGCGATAGAGGGCATTTATGAGTCCGTTCCCCATATTTATCGGCTTATATTTAATTGCAGAACGTAAAAATGTTTGTGCTTTTTCCAGAGACCCTTCCTCGTTGAATCCTTTTCCTGCCATAGCAAAAACAATATAGTCGTCGGGTAGTTTTTCAGATTTTCCGAATCTGTGCAGCGTATTGGTCATGATCAGTTCTCCGTATTGGTGAAAGAAGCATTGGTAGCACGCCCAAAGCCAAGGTTTAATTTTGCCCATCCAATATCATATCCTTCCTGTTCCAGGATATTTTTGAGCTGATCGCCACCTTTTTCGTCGCAGACGGTGGATGCTCCGATGCTTATCACTGTTTCTGTCTCCTTGCAGACTTTTTTCAAAACATTGAGAATTCGGACAGTATCATCAATGGATGTTGTGAGTTCAACAATACAGGAAAGAACTTTTTCATTGAGCACGTCTTCCTGGATATCACCGGTTTTGGTGCTGATCATCATCTGGGTGACCGGATTTCCCTCTTCAAAGCGGACACCCTCAGCCGCCATGACCCTCGTTGCCTTCTGCACTTCCCTGAAATATACACCTATCCCTGGACGTCCAAATTCCACAACCAGACCGACTTCACCCTGTTTGATCCTGTGACTCACGTCATTAGTTTTAACTTCCTCTGTCCCACGCCCATGTACACCGGTTGATTCATGGGTAACCATCGGGTCACTGAAAGCCTGACGAACGATACGCGGCCACTCGAGTTCTTCCGGAGTAATCGCTTCGGTTGGACAAACATCAGGGTCTGGCTGAAATCGAAGGCCCACTTTTTTCAGCATTTTTCGGATAGTCCTGGTAAGGCCCGGCATCAGATGTTCGTAACTCAGACTCCGATAGCAGTTATGGCATTCGACACAGCTCTCTGCGTTTATTTCGGATAAGCCGTCTTCGCCTATATAGATAGCCCCGACGGAACAAATGGCCACACAGTTGGCACATCCGACGCATTTTTCTTTAGATATTCTCATGGCCCGCTTCCTTTTCCTATTATTCGTATTTGTAACCAATACAGTCCTCCAAACTTTGAGGCATGTTAGCAGCGGCAATACTGTATCCAATACGTACAATAAAAGCAATTATTTCGGGCTTGGATTTTTTTTCATCCTCCACGAATGCCGTCAGCCATATCTCCATGATAAAACAATATAACATATATTTTCAGACATATAAGCCACTCAACTATGCACTTGACGCGTGCGCCTATATCGGGTAAATATTTCAGCCACAATTATCTTTGGGATACAATAATGATCAAACAGGCATCGAAAAACCCGAAAAGCCATCTCTCCGTAAGAGAGAAGACCTACAGTCTCTTAAGAAAACAACTGCTCACCGGTCAGTTTCCACCCAATCAAAGACTAACAGAGGAGTCCCTTGCCAAAAAACTTGGGGTGAGCCGCACACCTGTCAGAGAGGCACTCCACAAGCTCGAACTGGAAGGTCTGGTAAAAACAACAGGAGGAAGAGGCTTTTGCGTACCAGAAGATTCGGAAGAGGACATGGACGAATTGTTCGAGATCAGAGCTGTCCTGGAAGGACATGCCCTGGCTTGTGTATGTGAAATGATCACCGAAAAGGAGATCCTGTCTCTAAAAAAACTCGTTCGACAAGCCGAGCAAGCCTTTGAGTCTGAAGAAATGGCTCATGTCTTTGAATATAACACGCAATTTCATGATTATCTTTCCGGCCTTATTATTTCACAGAAACCACGACTCTTCAGCTTCATAGAAGACATTCGGGAATATGTTTTACGGTATCGGAAAAATACTCTTGTGCACAAAAAAGGCGCCCGGCGCTCCATTGCAGGACATAAAAAGATACTACTCGCTCTAGGGCTTGGCGACCCTTCTTTATGCGAGCGCGTTATGCGAAATCATGTTTATGAAGCGAAAGAAGACACACTTCTGTAAAGCTATCGGGTATAATGTAACCCCGACAGGAAGAATAAATGCCCTCGTAAATTCATTTCTTGTTAAAAATCAGAGATGAATTTCACATTACTCATTGATGGAGGAAAAAATGGAATACAATTTTTTAGGATCCACAGGAATCCAGGTTTCTCAGTTATGCATGGGTACGATGACATTTGGCAATGAAGCAGACAAACAAGAGTCTGCAGTCATGTTTAATCGCTGCAGGGATGCAGGTATTAATTTTTTTGACTGTGCCAATGTCTACAGCCTGGGTCGGGCCGAGACCATTTTGGGCGAACTGATTGCTGACTGCCGCGCTGAGCTGATCGTCACCTCTAAATTCGGTGGTTCGATGGGAACCGGGTTGAATGCCGGCGGCGGATCAAGGATATGGCCCAGCCCAAATAAATATAAGCGGTATGTATGAGTTAAGACATGGTGTGACCAAGAATATGTTGTGGCCTATATGTGGTTCTACTTAGCAATACAGGAAGGCGAAATTGCCATTCTTAATTGTTCAGCATCAACAGGTTTTTACTTGTCCGTAATTATAAAACCCATGTTACCAATCATTACTTTCTCGTTCTTATCACCCAACCACAGTCGGACAGAGCGTTCCCCAACCAGTTCAAATCTCATGCTTTCGTCTTCAATGGAAGCGACC
>CAXMTO010000038.1:0-3851 GCA_964196355.1 uncultured Myxococcota bacterium | reverse complement strand
TTGTATAAAGGATTAAAATGTTTTGAGAGCCTTTCTGGATGGGAGCTTTCAAACATAGATGGCTACTTTTTTTCTTTAAATTGGGATATAATAATGAAAAATTTGTTTGTTATTCCTGGCAAGACGGAGGAGCTATCAGGTCTAACTATTTTAACTACTAATCTGAAAGCAAATGTGCCGGTTGTCCTTGCGAGAGAGGGCTTCCGATACTTTTTGTGACAAGTTAATGCTTGCGATAACTGCTATCAACCGAAGGTTGCGAATGGTTCCTGAAAGTCCAAGATGTACGGTGGATATATTGAATTGATATTACATGTCAAAACAATAGATGCTGGCAAGACATCGTCAAAATTTAAAGCACCATAAATTTTAAGAATGACGGGGTTGGAATCGAAAATATTTAACAAGTTCAAAGCCAATCATACTGCCAATCGATCCTCCCAAAAACCATGGCAACGCAAGAGTCCAATCGATATCAGCACCCAATGAATAGAACAACATTACAGCGAGAAGAGCTACAGTAGGAAAATAAATAAGCACTGACCTTTCTATGGCCTTCATCTCAGCTTGTTTGAGGAAAAAAGGCGCTATAGCAGCCCCGCCGCCTAAAAAGATCATCCCGCAGATAATCATGAAGCCAAATCCTCCTGAGTGTTGGACCAAATCAGCCAAGTAATCATGTTTTGCGAAGCCGATTTTGAACTGCGGGCAAAAAAACAAGGTAAGGGTTGCGCAGGCAGTCTGCACAACAGCAAGTTTGAAGAAAATTTTCCAAATGGCAGGCCTCAGATCCTGACTGACGGTGTTTTTTAGCTTTTCCGTCAAGAGCGGGGGGGGAGAGACGGGATCAGAATTGACAAACTCAAGAAATTCCCTTTCCCAGTCGGCATTGTTTTTCTTGTCTATCATATTATGTCCTCGGGCTTGATAAATTTTCTTAACCTTTTTATAGCCCTGCTAACAAGTTGACGTGCATTGGAAGAAGTGGTCCCCAACGTATCGGCAATCTCCTCAAAAGAAAAATCTTTGCCATAGCGCAGCTCAATGGCCTGCCGTTGGCTTTTGCTAAGATCAGCGTCTTTGGGCAATAATCCGTTTAAATTGTGCTTATCCTCAACCCGGAGGGCCGAAGGGGTCACCTCCAAACCATCCAGTGGCACGTCATTATATTCCTTTTTCTTTTTCCTGTAGTAATCAATCAGGGTATTTCGCAGCACAGCAAATAACCATGGCTTAAAAGGAAATTCACTTTTGTACTGTGACCGGGAACGATGTAGCCTGAGGAATACATCCTGGAAGATTTCATCAACCTCGGTCCGTTTACCCACTCTTTTATGTAAATAGCCATAAACCAGCGATTTGTATTTGTCATAAAGGCAATTGAACGCCTCAATCTCTCCCTCCTGATAAAGGGTCATGAGTTCTGCACCGCTCATAGATGCATATAACTTTTTATTCCCATCCATAAATAAATTCGTCAGAAAGCCTTGTTTTGTGACATAAAAAAACCTTTGACCTTTTTAAAGCATATAAAACGGAAAAAATAAATTGGATAAAAAATAGTTGTCACAAATTTGATCGCTGCTGCGAACTTAATAATAAAGTCACATCGTAATGTTCGAGAGTGGCGCTCCTGACCGGGGAATAAAGATTTTTGGAAATTTATAATAAAATTCAAACAAAGGAGAACTTAATCATGAAATCTTTTAAAACTATGCTGACAACTCTATTTGTTCTTGCTTTTCTGGCCCTTGCTTATGCTGGTAACGCTTCGGCCCACTGCGACACCCTGGACGGGCCGGTGGTTGCAACGGCACGGACCGCGCTTGACAAGGGCGATGTCACGCCACTGCTGAAATGGGTACGGCCAAAGGAGGAAAAGGAAATCAGGCGTGCCTTTCAAAAGACTATGGCAGTGCGGACAAATGGATCAGAGGCAAAAGAATTGGCCGACATGTACTTTTTTGAAACCCTGGTCCGCATCCACCGCGCAGGGGAGGGAGCGCCCTACACGGGCCTGAAGCCCGGCGAGGCAATTGACCCGGCCGTTGCCTTGGCTGATAAGGCCCTGGAAAGTGGTAATGTCGACAAGCTGGTCAAGGTTCTGACCGGAGCCATGGCTAATGGTATTCGGGAACGCTTTGCTAAGGCCTATGAAAATCAAAAGCATGCCGACGACAATATAGAGGCTGGCAGAGAATTCGTTGAGTCCTATGTCATTTTCACACACTATGTGGAGGGGCTCCACGGATTGATCAAGGGCGGTGTCCATCATGGTGAAGAGGAAGAGAACCATTAATTTAAAGGCAAGTAATTTTTACTGACAATAAAATTATACAAAAGGCCATTCTATTTTATTGTTAGGAATGGCTTTTTGTATAATAATTTTTTAAGAAGAGAACTAAAGATTTCCACTAAAGACTAAAGAATCATAGGGGGACAAATGGAAGTGTATGAAAAACGTATTGATCGTTGTCTGGATTTGATGAAAAAACATAGTATCAACGTATTGATACTGACAAAACCTTCAAATATGTTTTATCTCACCGGTGATGGCCGGTTATGTGCCTATGTCATGGTTACTGAAGAAGGGAAGGTAGCCATGGGTGTTCCCCAAACAGATATTGAAGACATTAAGCAGAATGCCAGAGCGGATTTTGTTACCGGTTTTGATGATGAGGTGGGATTAATCCACTCGGTGGCCCATTTTTTCAAGCAGTTTGAAATAAAACAAGGTGCGGTCGGGCTTGAAAATGCTTTTCTCCCTAAACCACGCCTTGGCATGTTCACGCATCCTCATGCTAAACCCGAGGGGGTGGAAGCCAAGGATTCTACCCCTTTGATGTCAGAATTAAGGTTAATAAAGGAAGATGGAGAAATCGAGAAAATGAAAAAGGCGGCTGAAGTTGCCTCAATAGGCATGCAAGCTGCTATTGAAATGGTAGGCCCCGGCGTTTCGGAAAATGAAGTAACTGCAGCAGCAGATTATGCAATGCGCCGAGCCGGGGCTACGGATATGTACCGTAGTTATATTGCTTCTGGTCCACGTACTAATATTGCCCATGGTTTGCCGAGTCTTAGAAAGATTGAAAAGAACGATTTAGTAATGATCGATTTGCATCCGGTTGTGAATGGTTACAGTTCTGATCTTTGCCGTACTGTTTGTGCAGGAGTTCCATCACCCGAACAACAGGGGGCTTATGATCTTTATGTCAGGGCTCTTGAGGATACGATTGGAATGGTGAAGGAAGGCGTGGAGATGATGGACCTAGAACAGAATATGCATGGAATTTTTAAGGAGGCTGGACATGGAGAGCATATTTTTGGTCCTCCCATTCATGGTATCGGCATTGATTTTGAGGAAGCTCCTTTACCAGCCGGACACGCATTTTTCCATGGAGAGAAGGCACCACCACCTTTACCCCAAAATGTGGTGATTGCTGTGGGCAATTGCGGAATATACACTGGCCCTTGGGGAATACGTGAAGAAGACACGGTTGCGGTTGGGCAGGAAGGGCCGGTAATTCTAACTAAGTTCGAACGACAATTAGCATTAGATGTTTAGGTATCAATATGCTTTTTAATCCATTGGCAAAATAATTTGGAGTATCAGGGGACAACAGAAAACAGTCTGCAATGAGGATATTATGATCGCAATTACTGAAAATGTCAGTTGGGTAGGAAAAATTGACTGGGAATTACGAAAATTTCATGGTGACGAGTATTCAACCAATAGGGGTTCGACCTACAATTCCTATCTTGTCCGGGACGACAAAACAGCGTTGATCGAAACTGTCTGGACACCTTTCAGCGATGAATTTCTCGAAAATCTATCCAGAGAAATCGATTTG
>CAXMTO010000037.1:0-8475 GCA_964196355.1 uncultured Myxococcota bacterium | reverse complement strand
TTTCCAGGTATCACAGGGAACATTCATTTATCTTGTCGTCCAGATCCAAAAGATTACTCACGGTAATTGTGGGATCTATCCCCCATGGGTCGAAGACTGCTTCTGGGGAGCGACGGACCCAGGCGGATTTCATTCCAGCTGAGATCGCTCCAATGACATCAAAAGGATTACTTGAAATCAGCCATGCACCGCAGCCTATTGCCCCAGCTTTTCGTAAAAAATGGCAGTACGTTCCAGGGGACGGCTTGAATGTTTTAATATCGTGGACACTCACAACACCTAGAAACAAATCTCTGATACCTGCATTATTCAACAACATCTCAAGGGCATCTGCCTTGCCATTGGAAAACGCATAGAGACGAAAACCGGCTGTTTTCAACAGAGTTAACCCCTCCTTAACATCACTGAATGCGGGGAGCACACGATAAATGCCCAGAAGTTCGGTCTTCTGGGCATCAGTAAGTGATACTTTGTGAAAGGCGCAGGTATAGTCAAGTGCCTGGCTTGTACAAACACCAAAGTCCTCATAGTTTTGCATAAGAGATCGCCGAAAAGAGTATTCCAGTTGTTTGTCGCGCCAGGTCTGAGAAAAGCTCTTTGCTTTATCATTGACAAGTTCTTGCAAGGCTGCAACGACACCATTGGTGTCGATTAAGGTTCCATACACATCAAAAGCAAGGGTCGTATTCATGAGGTTTTCCTGTTGTTAAGTGTTGAATGTCTAACACCCCACAAGGGGGTATAAGTACCATGGTGATATGGAGTAAGGTACTAATAAACCACCTGATTTCTGATGGGGCAGGTATAAATACAGTAGCATCATGCAACTTAACCAGTTGGGTAACAAGAAAACCTGCGTGTATTACTCTATTATTTTGAGTTTTCGAAAGGTTGCTTTGTTACTTTACTATGATTAATTTGGTCATTGAAGACGATCTCAAAGGCTTAATCAAAGCTGAAAATTCACCGCCCAGATTTTACTCCTGGTGAGCTTCGATTGGCTGAACTTCAAGCATCGACAGTGATATCGTTGACTGTTCATAGCTATATGAGGCGACACCAGAAGACAAAAAACTGCATGAGAAATGCGGGTTGGTGAGTAACCATGCCCCCTGATTGTGATCAATGCAGATTGAACTAACACCGACGAGGGGGATAAGTACCTTGGCGGTGTAACTATGTATATAATTTTAAATGAAGTTATTCGATTCCTTGTTTATTATGACAGGGTTTCAGCAGTAAGGCACTAGGATTGTCGAAAGTTAAGCACTTTTTCCAACAACAATTATTTTTAGGAGAGAAAAATGAAAAGCAAAAAGTTACTAGGGGTTGTTTTGGGTTTGTTTCTTTTTATGGCTATACCAGCTGCTGCACAAGAAGGTATCGTGGATACGGTGGCGAATGGATGTAAAACTGAGCTGGCAACCTTATGCGAAGGTGTAACTCCGGGTGAGGGACGTGTGCTGGCATGCCTTTATGCCTATGGTGACAAAATCTCCGGCCAATGTGAGTATGCGCTATATGATGCTGCCGTTCAACTCGAAAGAGCAGTTGCCGCTCTTACCTTCATGGCTAATGAATGTGCTGACGATCTTGACCAGTTTTGCGGTGATGTAGCGACTGGGCAAGGCCGCCTTTTGGAGTGTCTGGATAAGAATGCCGAAAAAGTAAGCCAGAGATGTAAAAATGCTGTTGCAGATGTAGCAAAAAAATAATAACAGGCGATATCGGGCTTGCTCTCGTATCACCTCTGAAAAGCAGAAAACCAAGGTAAAGATATACATTATGGTGCCTCATCCTGGCTTCCAGGTGAGCCCATAACAGCAAAAGATCTACTTCCAGGCATGATAGATCCTGGAGTAGATCTTTTTTGTTTTCAGGAATTTCGGCTCCATACCTCTGATAAACGAATCAGCTTATATCTTTTAAGTTCTCCAGTGATGCCACCTGGGCCTGGGAATCGTGGAGGGCACTTCGAACGGCACCAGCTATTGTTGACCAGGTATCTGGGGAGTCTCTCAGGGGACGAGAGCATTCTATTTGCACGCCTCTTCCGGTAAGACCTCTGTTACAGATATTGTTTTTGTGTGCGCCACCATATTCTAAACAGGATGGATCAACAGCTATACCTGCTTTTAGGAGTTGAGCAGCAATCCTATCTTTTAAGATGGTATCAAGCCCGCCGAGAAAAAGTATTGGATCCTGTCTGCTGCATCCGTGGACAGTAATAACAGTCGATGACTTATGAACGAGGGCCACTGCTCGCTCCTCGTCGTAGCGATGGCTTGTTATATGCAAATCGCTGTTACTTCCCTCTTTATGACCGTTAAAGCAGAACAGGTTGTAGTTGTTGCCGGCGATGAGTCTGGCGATTTCAGTCGTGTGAGGTTCTATCCTCCCTCCATGAGGGGCGAGAATTGTGACGTTTGATTTCCTGTCACAAGTAGTGATGAAAAAATCATTTTCATAGAGAATGAGCTCTTCAAAGCTGGAGTATTTATCTATGTTTTTTCTCCCTGTTAACCCATGTCTGGTGCCGCAAATCTTGTTTTCTCGTCATTTCAGTGCATAACTTTAACCCCGATAAACGAGATTCATTTGAGTAACTCGCTTATCGGTTAAAATTCAGTAACATAGGAGGATGACACTAAAGGTCGATTTCCTCCCCAAAGTCCATGACTATCGCTTTTTTGCCAAGAGCTTCCACCTGTTTCTTAAATTCGTTCGGATCCGCCTCGATAACCGGGAAAGTGTTATAATGCATGGGGATGGCGACTTGAGGAGCAGTGAGTTGGACAGCCTTCACTGCGTCTGTTATTCCCATGGTGAAATTATCCCCAATGGGCAGCAGCATGTAATCTACTGGTGTCATTTCGCCGATGAGCTTCATGTCGTAAAAAAGGCCCGTATCGCCGGTGTGATAGAGTGATTTGCCATCAATCGTCAGGACAACGCCTGCAGGTTCTCCTCCGTAGCTGTTGTCAGGGGTCATCGAGCCGTGATGAGCGATGGTGAATTTCAATCTGCCGAAATCAAAGGTGTTTGAACCGCCAATATGCATGTTATGTGCCCTGAACCCTTTATCTATGCAGTAATCGGCAAGTTCATTGACACATATAAAGAGTGGATCTGTCCGTTGCGCGATTTTAAATGCATCGCCTATATGATCGCCATGAGCGTGGGTCAGAACAATGAAATCGGCAGAAATATCAGCTGATTTAACTGGTGACGTCGGATTGTCGTCTAGAAACGGGTCAATCAGGATGACATGGCCATTTGCTGTGGTGATCTGGAATGATGAGTGGGAAAAGTACCTGAGTTTCATGTTTTCCTCCTGTGTTTGTAACAGTTAACAGTCAACATACAGTTTAAAAGAAATTTTTTATGCTTTCTTAATAATACTAACACCGGTTAACGGTAAAAATCCCTGCACTCTTTTCAGTATCAGCTCGGAGTCTATCGCTTACCTGAGGGGTATAAGTACCTTGGTGGTAAATGTAACCACATAATTTTAGATCACATTACTCAATTTCTTGTTTTTTCTTACAGAAGTTCAGGAGTAAGGTACTAAATATCTTCCAAGAGCAATAAGTGCCATGCCTGTTGCCACCGTGCCAAAAAAGCTCTTGAATTGCCAGGCAACAAAAAATGTTGGGATTGCCGCAAGCAAAAAGGAGTTATCCAGATTCAGGGCGAGTTCACCATCTCTGCAGAGCAGTTCTGGCATTAGTAGAGCCGCAAGGACTGTAGCAGGAACAAAACCTAACCACCGTGTAATCCAGGGCGACAGGCTGCGACTTGAGAGCAGCAGCATGGGCAGCAAACGCGGCAGGTAAGTGACTGCACCCATACCGCAGATTGTCAGGAAGACGAGTTTTTCATCCATTGTTCCACTCCAACACCAACGCTGGCGGCAACCACCGTTGCAATAATAACATGGGACTGACTGAAACCGAGCAGGTAGAGTGTTACCGAAATCCCGGCAGCCAGTACCGCCATCATCAAATATACAGGTTTAACTATCTGCGGCACCAGAAGTGCAATAAACATAGCAGGCAGCGCGAAATCGAGCCCGACCGGCCGGACATCGGTAAGCTGTCCTCCCACCAGATAACCAAGCAGACTGCCGGCCAGCCATGATGACTGGGCTGTCATATTTACTGCAAATGTTTCGACTTTCGGGGGATCTCTTTTTGCCATTCGCATCGTGTGCAGGGCGAAAGTTTCATCTGTTAACTCATAACCAAACAGGGCAATCTGCCATTTCTTCCATCCTTTCAGTTTCGGGGCCAGAGCCGCAGACATCAGCAGGTGGCGAAGATTCACCACAAAAGTGGTAAATATCAGGGTAAACGGTGAGGCAGCTGCCCCAAAAAGTCCGGCACCAATAAGTTGGGAACTCCCTGCAAATACGATCACTGACATGGCAACAGCGTTAAACAGCCCCAGCCCATTTTTCTGTGCCAGCACCCCATAGGCAAACCCCACGGGAATATAGCCAAGCACTATAGGCAATGCCTGGCGTACACCATTCCAGAATTGCGTGTTTTTTCTTTCCTGTTCTCGATTCTTCAACTTCTTCACTTGCTGTCGCTTTTTGATAATCTACCGATAAAATCAATACTGAAATCTATTGCCTCACAGGTAAATTCTTCGCAAAGGTGCGGTGGAATCTCCGGAGCTAAATTTTTTGGTCGTAAAATATTGCATAACAAGCTTTTGAATCTGTTCTCAAACTGACCCGCAAATTCGCAGCAGAAAGTAACAATTTCATCATCAGGAATATTGAGGTTCCTTCCAAATATTCCAATAAACATGAGAGTACCTTCAACCAGACCGCACTGGGCACCATATCCTCCCGCCCCGTGCATGCCCAGAGCCGCGTCTACAATCTGATCAGAAATGGGTATGTTAAATTTTTCCGATAGAATTTTGAGAGTGGCAGTGGCACAATTAATGTCATCATTCCAATAATAAATTTTTACTCTTTTTTGTATAAATTTATCAGTATTCAATCCTTTGCCTCTACTGTGCCAGATGTATGGTTACATTGCCATGATACTTATACCCCCCTTGTGGGGTGTTAGCCCGAATTTCTCATGAACATTGTGTCAATTTTCTGAAAGTGTTTTCATTGTAACAGCTTGCCACCCGTTCGATTTGACGAGAAATTTCACACAATGTTCATGAGAAATCCGGGTTAGTTCAACTGGTAAGTAATCTATACATTTCGGTGATTTTGGCCGGTAAAGAGAAGATGTTGTCAATAAAAATATAGTTCCCTTTACCGAACATATGGGTCAGATATTCATGTGCGGATTTATCTATGGTGATGCAGAAAGGATATATTCCACACCCTCTTGCCTCCAAAAGTGCCTTACGGGTATCTTCGATTGCATATTGTCCCTTGTAATCATCGTAATCCTCAGGTTTTCCGTCGGAAATTACCACAAGCAGTCGGACTTTACTCTGGGTTTCCAGCAGTTTCTTTGTCAGGTGGCGAATGGGTGGCCCCATGCGGGTATATTCTTTCGGCGTTATGGAGCCAATTCGTTGTTTTACTTCCGTATCGTATGGTTCTTCAAAATGTTTGATATGGAACAGCTCACTCTTGGAGCGTCTCATTCCTGAAAAGCCATATATGCCATATTGATCTCCGACAACCTCAAGCGCCTCGGCGAGAAGAACAAGTGCTTCTTTCACTGCCACCCCCACCCATCCTTCAGTTGAATTGGACATGTCTATCAGAAACATGGCACCAATATCTCTCTCATCCCTCAGCAGCCTGACGAAGAGTCGGTCTGACGGCGTCAAACCTGCCCGACTGTCACCCAGGGCGTCAATGAGAGCGTCCAGGTCAATATCATCGCCGTGGCGACGCCGTTTGACAAAACGGTTTTGAGTTCGCAGCATTTCAAATTGGCGGCGCAGTCTGCTCATTTGGGATGAATATTTTTCAAGGGTTGAAGCAACAAAATTAGAACGAACCAGGTGAATCGATTTTTCATGCAGGGAACACCAGTTAGAGCGGTAGCCCCCTCGTCTGAAATCCCATTCATCATAAGAATGTGTGCCTTTTTCGGCAAAGGAGACACTCTCTTCAACAATTTTGTTTTCCTGTCGGTTAAAACCTCCTCCACCAAGTCCCGCTGCGGCCTGGACGTAAGCCTCCGGCAGATTACCCAGATCAAGCTCTATCTCGTTGATGAGCGCGGCGAGTTCTTCCGGCAGCTCAAGGCCGTCATTGTCCATCTGGATTGCATCTTTTTTCCCCTGCCGGTTTCGCTCGTGACGCTTAGCCAGGAGAAGCAGCAAAGTTTCCCCCAATTCCTCAGGAACATTGCCGGTCTGGACATCCTCATTACTCCTTCCACTCTGTTTGTCCATCATCAATGCGAGAGTGGCAATAAACCTGTCTTTATCTTTCTTTCGCTGAAGAGCAATGATCTCTCCGGATCTGGTAAAATTAAATTCCCCCAGCAGCATTGATGCCGCACCCAGATCGTAGCTCCCTGGCATTCCAGAAAATTTATTGTAAAGATTCGGTAACAGATCTAGAATTTCACTCAATCCCAGACTGTTTTCTGCCCCATTGACCTTCCCTCTATAGTCCAGGCCAAATGCACCAATGTCCTCCCCGCAACTGAGTGACTCCGTAAAAAGCAGTTGAAAGGCTGCAGATTTTTCCGTTGCCTTACCTTTGAGATCGATATCCTTACACAATTGGATACAAAGCTTGCGGCTCTGCCGTATCAGTCCCGGTAGTTCCCCTTCAAGACGGTGAAAAATCTTTCTGAATTGAAGCAGGGAAAAAATATCCTCTGCCAGTTTCCCGTCCGGGAACCGGGAAAAGATATCCCGTGCAATGAGATCAGGACCAAGAATTTCAGCGAACAGCCGTGATTCAATATGGCCCCATTGGAGGGTGACAAGGAGTTTATAGAGGAGACTGTTGTGACGTTTTTCTGAAAAGGTGGCCAACAGCTCAGGGAGAAAGATGGTTCTGGTATCGGTAGTCGGTACCGGAGAAACACCTAATTCAAGCAAGCGGCCGGAAACGCCCCGTATATAATGTGTCATCCTGGCGGAAATTTCGTCAAACGTTACCCCTGATTCTCCGCGTAAAGGGCCAAGAAAAGACTTATCGACATCGGCCATGAACTGGCGCGCACCGAGCAACCCTTTTTTTTCGTATAAGCCGAGAATTTCTCGCACCCACTCAGGCAGGAGATCGACTGGGAGTATTTCGAGAGCCCTGACACCCTCTGTCAAATAAGAAAAACAGAGGCTATGACTGACCGGCCAGATGGCACCGACGTGGCTCAGCAGCGCCTCTCTGGTGGTGTAATCCAAATCGGCCAACCTCTCAAAAATTTCATCGACCTCCCATTCATTGGGGTGGGATGGATATACCCCGGCATAAAACCGCTGTTTTTGTTCGGCAAGTTCCATGATCCGTGATCAAAAAAGAGAAAAAATCATCTCGTCCATCGCAGCCAGCAGTTCCGGATCATCAGTCAGGCTCTCAATCATGCCGGCTCTGCAGGCTGTGACTGTATCAATGCCAGCCCCGATCAGTTGTACTGTCTGGATGATCAGCCGGGTGGACGCTCCTTCGGCCAGTCCGGATTCTTTGAGGCTTCTTGTCATCGCCGCTAGCTTCACAATCCTGCCGGCGAGGTTTTCATCGCCCCCGCTTTCCCGCACTACAATCTCTTTTTCCAGCTCGGCGGAGGGATAGTCGAAACTGAGTGAAACGAATCGCTGTCGGGTTGAAGGCTTAAGGTCTTTTAAAACACTCTGATAGCCGGGATTGTAGGAAACTGCCAGCATAAATTCGGGAGCAGCAGAATAGAGTTTACCGAGTTTTTCAACAGGCAGTTCCCTCCTGTCATCAGTGAGGGGATGGATCACAACAGTGGTATCTTTTCTCGCCTCAACAATCTCGTCCAGATAACATATCGCTCCTACCCGGACAGCCAGGGTGAGAGGACCATCCTGCCAGACGGCCTCGTTGCCCTTGACTAAAAAACGACCGACCAGATCGGATGTTGAAAGATCATCATGGCAGGATACGGTAATAAGCGGTCTCTTCAACCGCCAGGCAAGATACTGCATGAATCGTGTCTTGCCACACCCGGTTGGCCCTTTGAGCAGTAATGGCAATCCATTCGCACTCGCTGCCAACCCTATTTCTATCTCATTTCGCCGGGGGGCAAAAAAAGGTTCTGAGGTTATACGGTGCTCATCCATCCTCATTTCAAGTGGTTCAGTCATATTGTCTCTCACAGTTTCTCGATGAGTAAGTTTTTATACGGTTAGGCTGTACTTATTGTAATCGTGTAATCACTATAATAGACAGGAAAATAATTTGGTAGAAATCGTTACCTGTTAGTGTCGTGGAGCACGAGTGGGATCAGCAGGGATAACGAGTCCATTTCTCTCTGAAAATAGATATGGCAAAGGGATTCTGGG
>CAXMTO010000036.1:0-21233 GCA_964196355.1 uncultured Myxococcota bacterium | reverse complement strand
CGCAGACCTGGCATTTTCCGCAAACGGATCGCTTTTGGCGTCACTTCAACAAGTTCATCATCATTTATATAGGCAATACAATCTTCCAGGGTCATTTCTAAGGGGGGCGTTAATATAACAGCCTCATCCGATCCGGAAGCTCTCATATTGGTCAGTTTTTTGCCTTTTGCCGGATTGACAACCAGATCGGCAGCCCTGCAGTGCTCACCGACAATTTGGCCCTGGTAAAGAGGAGCGCCCGGGTGGACAAAAAGTTTACCACGATCCTGCAGATTGAATAAGGCATAAGCCACAGCCGTGCAAGGCTCTTTGACAACAAGCACTCCACTTACCCGGTTGAGGATCTCTCCTGCGTACGGCCCATATTCTGAAAATACGTATGCCATCATACCCATCCCTTTGGTATCAGTCATAAACTCAGAACGGTAGCCGAGGAGGCCGCGAGTGGGAATATTAAAAACCATGCGGACCATACCATTCTCGCTCCCCATCTCTTCAAGCTGTCCCTTTAGTTTGCCTAGTTTTTCAATAACGGCTCCCTGATACTGTTCATCGACGTCTACAGTCAATTTCTCATATGGCTCCAGAGTCTGGCCATTTTCTTCCTTCAAAATGACTCGAGGCCGGGTTACCTGAAATTCATATCCCTCTCTCCGCATCTTTTCTATCAGGATAGACAGATGAAGCTCTCCGCGCCCGGAAACCTTGAAACCAACCGCGTCGGTCAAGTGTTCATAGTGCAGGGCCACGTCTGCAAGAATTTCCCGCTGAAGCCTGTCACCGATATGCCGGGAGGTGACATATTTCCCCTCTTTCCCTGCAAAGGGTGAGTCATTGGGTATAAAATTCATGGAAATGGTGGGTGGGTCAATATCGATCAGAGGCAACGGCCTGGGATTTTCCTGATCAGTAAAAGTCACGCCTACCATAACATCTTCCATTCCGGCTATAGCTACAATCTGGCCGACCCCGGCAGAGTCTACAGCTATTTTACCATCGGATTCAAAGCGAAAAATTTTTGATATTCTTACCGGTTTTATTGAACCGTCACGCCTGGCAACCGCAATTGGCTGATTAATCTGCATGGTACCATTGACCACCTTACCGATACCGAGTCTGCCCAAATAGGGTGAATAATCTATAGTGCCGACCTGCATCTGCAGAGGTTCATCGGGAGACCCGCTGGGGGCTGGGGTATGGTCTATGATCATCTGAGAGACATGGTGCATGCTCCCCCCATCCTCCACAGGGTCACCAGGATCAAGTAGAGAAAAACCCTCCTTGGCTGAAGTGTAAACCACCGGGAAATCAAGAATATCATCGGGGGCATTGAGTTTGACAAAAAGATCAAAGACCTGATCTACAACCCACTCACAACGAGCCGCCGGCTTATCTATTTTATTGATTACAACAATGACTGGGAGGTTGTTTTCAAGAGCCTTCTTGAGGACAAAGTAGGTCTGGGGCATTGGCCCTTCCTGTGCATCGACCAACAGCAGGGCTCCATCCGCCATACGCAAAACTCTCTCAACCTGTCCGCCAAAATCAGCATGCCCCGGAGTATCAATGATATTGATCAAATAGTCCTGATACTGGTACGAACCGTTTTTCGCTGTAATGGTTATGCCCCGTTCGCGTTCCAGATCCATGGAATCCATCAACCGTTCGGAAACTTTTTCATTCGCCCGAAACATACCTGAATGTCTAAACAGCTGGTCAACGAGCGTTGTTTTTCCATGATCGACGTGGGCAATAATCGCCACGTTGCGAATTTTGTTCTGTTCCATCATTTATCCTTAAAGATCCCAAATACGTGTGGACTGAATCGATAATCTGCTACTGCCGACTTGGGACGAAAGGCGGGGTAACTGTATTCTGCTGGTGGGGGGAAATCGACCCCATTCCACCAAATATCAACTTGTGAACTTCGCAGCATAACACACCTCGCAATTTTCCACAACACAACTCGCAACACCACTCAAAAAACCGGGATGTTCCAGTGATTCTCTATATATCTGCTAATATCAACCCTCTGGCATTAGCAGAGCGCAGAAGGGCAGGTATATTTTCATCAACATAGTCAAATACGCGGGCATGTTTATTTTCGGCAGGGCGCATTATTCGCCCTATCACCTGTAAAAGCCGCCCTTCAAAGACGATGGGGGTGGTGATAAACAGCGTCGAAAGGCCAGGACAGTCAAAACCTTCACTGATAAGCTGCAAAGTTGCCACAAGTACCTGTATTTCCCCATTCTGGACCGCTGTAACAATCGCCCCCCTTTTTTCCGGTGGGATCTGTCCTGTGAGAAGTTCTGCCACGACCCCTCTGTGCTGCAGCTTTTCAACGAATAACCTGCAATGACTGACTCTGTCTGAGACAACCAGACACGTTCCACTTCCCTCCTCCGAGGCAACTCGACAAATATCTTCAAGGATCTGTACATTCCGCCCCTCATGAACCGTGAGAGCCTTCATAAGGGACTGATAATCGCCTCGATAACGGTAGGTAAACGAAGTACTTGTACGAATAATTTCCGGTTTGAGCACTGCTCCGGTTGCTTTTAATTCCTCTGAATCAACCCGGTGAATCCTGTCACCCATAAAAAAATAGATCAACTTCGTCATTTCATTATCGCTGCGAAATGCCGTGGCAGAAAGACCCAGCAGATAATGACAGTCAAATTTCGAAACAACATCGGTAAACAGTGCAGCAGGGACCCGATGACACTCGTCGACCACCAGATGACCGAATCGGGAAACGAGTTCATCCACCCTGTTCCTTGCACTGTTGACAATACTGACAGTAAGAGGCTCAATGGAAAACTTACCATCTCCTATCAGCCCCACGTCACACCCAAGAAACTGTTCAGCCCTCTCTTTCCATTGATGCAGCAGTTCTTTAGTGTGAACAACAACAAGGGTCGGTTGTTTACGTGCTGCAATAAGAGCAAGCCCCATAACTGTTTTACCACTGCCTGTCCCTGACTCAATAACCCCAAAAGATTTTCTCAGCGCATCATCGACTGCAAGCTGCTGGTAAGCGCGCAATTGGCCGGCAAATGTGAGTTTAACTTCAGGCAATGTTCGTCTTTGGTCGATAATCTCCGGATCTTTTCCATAATATTCTCTACACATAAGAACCGCCTGATTGGCAAATCCTCTTGGAAATCGTAAGCCGTGCACAACCGGCTCGTAATACTTCAGTTGAGGCTTGAGTTTTTTCCCTATCCAGCGACCATATTTTTTAGCCGCCTTGTATTGTGGATTATCAATGGTCAATTGGCTTTTTATCTCTTTTTCGAAATCAAAGCTGATTCCCGTTAAAAGACAATCTGAACTCATAGTCAGCGTCGGTTCCATAGCTATTTCCAGGTTTTACAGTATAGGCCGCAGGCAGGGGTCGGTTACTATTCATACCAGCGTTTCATTACCACTGAAATAACAGAACCCTGCACCATCTCTCCGGCTTTTATGACTTGCACTTTAGTGCTGCAATCGGTTACTACTTCAAATCAAAATCGAGCAAAGCTAACCAAGGACGTAAATAATGAACAAAAGACTTTTCCCCATCTCCCTGACCTTTTTTGCATTTTTAATTTTATCCTGGCCGGTCATGGCAAATGACAATATTACCCTGAACCTACCGGAGAAGGTTATCGCTCAAACGATCACCGCGATGCTCCCTTTCGACATTGACGCCCATTCAAAAAATATCCAGGGAAACATTACAATTATTAATATCAGTGGATTAGCAATTACCGAGCAGCATCTTGCCTGCCAACTGCATATCGCAGGAAGTAATCTCATATTCCTCACAGAAATCGCAGGTCACGAAATTAAATTAAAAGTTGGAGCGGTAGAGATAGATTTCAAGGCCAATGCTGCATTACGATTCGATGGTGCAAAACAGACTCTTTACATAAAACCTATAGTAAAAGATGTGGCCGCGAGTGGTGACGGTAAAAACGGAGAAATTGGTCAGGCCCTGATTGCTCTGCTGAACGGCAGGGAATTTCCCGTCTCGATGCAGAAAATTGATCCACTCATTGCAGAAGCAGGAGCCAAAATAGTGACAATATCAACCCGAATAGCTGACATCCAGGCGAAGGAGGATTTTCTCCAATTTCAGTTAGCTCCAACAATCACCTCAAAAACGAAATAAGCTGGTCCCTCGAATTATCAGCACCAGAGTCAACGCAATTTACTCATTGGGCGCGGACAGGCCACATAACACTACCACATGAGATCATCTGGAACCTCAAAACCAGCATAGGGATCTTCAGAATCGACCTCTTTTTTATCATCTGAGCTATTTACCAGAACAAAAATATGACTATTAATGGATTGAATTTTCTCGCCTATAGCTCTGGGTACAACCTCGTAGGAATTCCCGCTGCCGACAATCGCAAGTTGACCTGAACTGAGCTTGGCCGCCATCTCCTTATTTACAAAGATTCGTTGTATCTTGCCCAGCTTGTTGAAACGATAAGTACTGCCATTATCATCTTTTTCAAGGCTGTGTTTTTCAACCATCTGCTTAATGGCAGCAGTTTCCTCCCTTTTCCTCAGCTTCTCTTCCCGTATTCTATTCAGCTCCTTTGTGCGCGCCTTTTTCTTTGCCAGAACCTCCTGCGCCAGAAGAGCATTTTCATCTACTGCAACTTGTTTTTTAGGTATTTGTTCCTTTTTTTTCTGATGCTTTTGTTTCTTCGCCTTATTTACCTGTTTTTTGTCGACCAGCCCCAATTTAAGGAACTGATCCTGAAAAGAATTCCCCATGAAATAACTACCCTCTCTATTGTAATAAAGTGAAAATCGAATCCCAGACAAGCTGTCGCACTACTACTTTAGTTCAGTTTTTTATTTTTGCAAATAGAAGCCATGGTCATGGTTCTCCTCAGCACCAGAACTTTGCAAAGCCGGGTTATATTTCAAGTACAAAAATGCAAAGCCGGCTGCCATCCAGTATATATAGTGCATATGTTCTCCGTTCTCTGAGAACTTTCGCAAAATGACGGCAAGAAGAAAAAAAACGCAAGCTAAAAAAAATTGCGAATAATAGCTTTTAATAAATATATATTTATATCCTGTCGACAATCCGGCAAAATCGAAGAAGCGTTTATTAAAGGCCAGGCGAAAAAACGACGTACAAAAGGCAACCAGTACTATCAGGCAGATTTGCGCGGTGTAGGAAATATTGCCCGAAATCATCCCGCGTATTCCCCACGAGAGCGCATATAAAGAAACTGCCACGCCATAAACTCTCTGTACCGGCAACCGATCAATCCTGTTTTTTATCAGCAAAAAGAAACACCCAAGCAGGAGTGCCAGAACGATTACCACCAGTCCAAGTTTTACAAAACTTTCTCCAACAAAAATAAAAAGAGAAATGAGCCAGAAATAACTCTCAAGATAAAGAAAAACCCCGTCAATTATAAAAACCAGCCGTGAAAAACATCTATCTTTAAACGACACGATCTCTAGCAATCCAATTGGTTTCTGTATTCGCAGATCAGCTGGGACTTCAAGGGATTCAACGGCTCTGAGAGAGAAGACCAGAACTGCAGCGCAGGCGATAATAAAAGAAAGAAAACAGATCACGATGATCCCGAAATCGCCAAGCGATATACTGCCGATAAAGATTCCCGCTTTCAACATGACCAGAACAAAAATTTGAAAATTACCAAAATTCCGCCCACTGTTATCAGGAGAAACAGCAGAGAAAAACAGAATCCGCTGAATCATCCAGTACAGACAGTTGTAGCCACCGTTGAGGAGTGCAACTATGGTCAAATCAACTTCTAAATATATTGAAAATACAAGAAGTACCTCGAGCAGCAGGGAAGCAATGATTATTGGGCGATATAGCCCACTACGCAAACGGTCCCAGCACCATTGGGTGAGAATGAACCCTATGCCACTGAAGGCAACAAACAACGTTATTTCAGGAAGAAGCGTCCCGTTCTTATACAGGTAGACGGGGATAAAAAAAGGGAAAAGGCCCAGTAAAAATCCGTGAAACCCGAGGAAGAGGTAGTAGGTCTGGAAGAGGCCAGTCATTTGAGATAATCCTTGGGATGCATATAATCCCGATAGACGAGAATAGTCGGGACTCAGTTCAGAACCCTCCGAGGTAGCCATAAGCAGAAAATTAATTATTGACTGCAAGTCAGTGGTGTAACAGACTGCACTGCAACTCTCAATAAATATCCTGCTTGTCGACTACCATACTGTTGAGTCTATCGTAAAACGGTTTCAGGTCTTCTGCCTGACCATATCTGGGCACATCATGCATTTTTAAATATGGCCGGGAGTTCACCTCAAGCAGGATAGCTTTCTGGTTACGATAACTGTGTTCAATTCCTTTTTCAAAAATGGCATCTATACCAAGGATATTAGCACCGAAATGAGAAAGTATCCCCTCAAAAAGCTCTCTGTTGTCTGAGGCTAGACTGTTTTTATCGATAATCTCAACCACTCCGCCCGGGGCAAGAGAAATACGACTGAAAAGTCGTATCCGTTCTCCTTTATCGGGGATTGAATTCAGGGTCATGTTGCTCTTTTTAAGATATCTGATAACTTTTCGATCTTTTGAAATCGGATGAATAACAGGATAAAGCCCCATGCTCTCGCGCAAATCATTTTCCCGGTCAATGAGCGTAGAGATTGATGACTTACCGTCACCATCAACAAAGGGGGGATATCTTTGAATAACAGACATAATCCCTTCTTTCACCACAACAATTCGATAATTTTTACCTTCCAGATACTGCTCAACCACGGTCACCGGCCACCACATTTTTGCCCAGAATATTGCCAGCAGCAATTCTTTTAAGCTGGTGATGGGAAAATGGCTGCCCCGGGAAAATCCACTGACATTGGGCTTCACCACAAGCGGAAAGCCGTGCACCCGAGCAAATCTCACTGCTTTTAATGGACTCAGGAACGTGGTTCCCTTTGCGTGGGGAATATTACATGCCTCAAACACGTTGCGTGCCTGCAGTTTTGATCGGCAGCTTTTACGTATACTCAGGGAGTTATAACTACTGCAATCTCCCAGAAAACGTCTATCAACCCACTTGTAGATCAGGCGCTTAATAGTCAACATCCCTTCACCCTGTAATGAGCGATGAGCTGTCTGAAAAATATAGCATGTCGTTTTTCTCTTTGGGGGAGAGTCGTTATAGACAGAGCGGCTAGAGCCATCGTTTTTTTGATAAATTGATATTTAACAGAAAAAGATATGCTTTTATCCATCAATATTAAAGGAAAAGGCAGGAAAATATTTACCTCTATTATATGGAAGTTTCCGAGTAATAGATCCTGTTTTGAGTTCGCACACAGACCAACTCTGGCGATCCGAAAACTGCCAACACTTTTCAGCATCGTCCACAGTATTTCCTGCTCTGTAGCCGTAAAATCTGTAGTTATATCATAATAACTTGAGTCCTTGTTGTACACTCCATTTATAACCGGGTCTAACTGGTTCCGGTTCTTCACCTCGGTCACGGAAAGTAAGCCACAACTCTGGTGGTCAGTAGCAGACCGGATATAAAAGAGTTCATACTCTCTCTTTTCCCGTGCCACTTCCTGAAGGAGATAGGCAGTCCTCTTAACGACTTTTGTTTTTCTCGCTTCATCAAGCTCATCGCCATTTCTGATAAAAAAAATCCCGTGTGCATTCTGCCCCCATTCCGGTTTCAAGAAAACCGGAAATTCCGGCGCAGTGTCACCATCATCTTCAAGTTGCTGGAGTCGCCATCGTTCTGGAATAAAGCGGTCCATGTCAAGCTTTGAGAAGATGCTTTTGGTGCTGTTAAAATAGCCACTGTTGAGTTGAAAGAAATGCCACGGGGCAACGCGATAGCGCAAGCTATACACAATACACCAAAAGACAAGAGCGACACGCATCATTGGATTATTCCCTTCCTTTTAATTTGCCCGTCCATCTCTGCAGGTGATTGAAAAAAACGGTTCTGTGTCTGTTTAACCTGCGTAAAATTTTGAAATCAATGGTCTCATCAAAAAGCTACCTCCAACGAGTGAGATGCAGCCTCCTGCTTTTTTATTTCAAATTTAAGCACATTTCTTTTTCATCACTTCTATGATCACTCTGCCCAGGCAGAGGCCTCTCATAATGCACCAACACCGGTAAACGGTAAAAAATCCTGCACTCTTTTCAGGAGTAAGGCACTAAGATCCATAATTTTTCCCCCTGAAATAAGTGAATCCCTCGAGACGATTTGTGCACGCCGGACAGAGGTGTGCGCAAGTGGGGTAAAGTCCCTTGTCAGTGTTTCCCTGTTAAGTAAACAACTTAGCACGAAGTACCAGCCGAAGGCAAGGGTGTTACCTTAAGGCATGGGTCTTTTAAATTGACTCTCGTGCAAATACTGAAAACTATAAATTTGATATAAGTGCTGGCGTGATATTGTCAGACTGTTTAAAATGTCTGATAATATTTACTTTTGAAGAATGTTAAATATGTACCGGTGAGGGAGTGAGATATGCTTGAATTAAAAGAAATCAGAGATGTTTTAATGGCAGAGGCCAGGAGGCTGGAATCGATTACGTCTGATTCTCTCAACGAGAACAGGGATGAGGAAAAAGGATATGCCAAAGGGATTAGAGGAGCTTACTATCTAATTGAAAATTATCATAAAAAAAGTGAAGCAAATAAGAAAATAGATATTTGATGTTCAAAGCAGTATGATCATTGCTCTTCGTACTTATGCAGGATCTTCAACCCGTGTAAGCAGAAGCCCGCCCACTATAAATAGAAGCAAAATACTCAACACTCCCCAACGGGTTTCCCCTGTAATACGCCCCACAATCCCCATCAGAAATGGCCCGGTAATGGCTGCGAATTTTCCGAATACATTATAAAATCCAAAAAATTCTGCACTCTTTTCAGCCGGGATGAGTTTGCCGAAATAGCTTCGGCTGAGAGCCTGAATTCCGCCCATGGAAGAGGCGACAAGAAAGGCAATTACCCAGAAGGCCTTTATTTTAAGAGAGTTATCCATGATGGAAGGCAACAGAAAGGCAAGAAAAGTGGCAAGACAGTAGACGGCTATACCCACCAGCAGCATTCGCTTGGCCGAAAAAATTGCAGCCAGTCGACCAAATAATAAGGCGAACGGAAATGCTACAATCTGGATAAAGAGCAGGACCACGATCAAAAAAGTTACTCCAAACCCCAAATCCCGGCCATAGGCGGTAGACATGGAGATTATGGTCCCCACACCATCAATGTAGAAAAAATAAGCAGCCAAAAACAAAAACGGCTGTCTATGCCGCCGTATCTCCTTTACAGTCTTCCAGACTCTGGAAAAACTGTCGGAAACCGGAGTTTGTGAAACAGGG
This sequence comes from uncultured Myxococcota bacterium, assembly GCA_964196355.1. GTDB lineage: Bacteria > Desulfobacterota > Desulfobulbia > Desulfobulbales > Desulfocapsaceae > Desulfomarina. Next base: position 11,867 of record CAXMTO010000036.1, on the reverse strand, counting down.
ATAGAATGGCGCTGTTGTAGGTTCTTTATTGCCGGCAGGGAAAGCAGCAGCCACCAGAGGGCCACCAGAACAAAACCGGCCTTGGTAGCCTGAACAGGTAAACCGTCATCCATACCTGCAGATAAAATAATTCCTATTATGACTAAAAAGGGAATAACACTGCCAATATATCCATAGGCGTACCCCCTGGCAGAAACTGTGTCCAGGCGGGAACGGCTGGTAACATCAATAAGGAAGGCATCATAAAAGATGTTAGCTCCCCCCCATCCCACCCTGGCAATAACAAAAAGAGCCAGGCAGAGATGCCACTGCCCCTCTCCCACAAGCGATAAAAGGAGGTTGAAACTGATGCCAAGAAAAAGAAAACAGAGAAAAAGTCGTTTTTTCCTCTCTCTGTAATCTGCCATTGCCCCAAGGAGTGGTGAGAGCAGAGCCAGGATAAGAGCAGCGGCTGAATTAGCAAATCCCCAGTTGGCGGTAGAAGTGGCTCCGGCCATGCCAACAGCAGCGACATCTTTAAAGAAAATCGGCATCAACGCAGTAACCATGACCAGAACAAAAGCGGAGTTGCCAACATCATAAAGAATCCAGCTGGTCTCTTCTCGATTCATTTTCCTGTCAATTCCCATGGAACTCCCCCCCCTAACGATATTTCCATGCCATCACTTGCTTTGACCTCTTCTAAATAAGCTTCTGATACCAGAATCTCATCAAGTTCCGATGTGTTCTTAATTTTAACAATTCTTAAATTATCAAGATTAATCCCTCGTGATGACTTTACAGCCATGCAAATAGCTTCTTTTTCATCCCTGGCAAGCATCGGTATTTTTGAATCTTCTATCGATTTACAGGCAAGGCTGTTGGCATACATTGCGTCTAAATCCATATCATCAAAAACATTTTTTAACATAAAATCAAAAAGCCCTGCACCAATTGCATTCCCATGGCTCTCTTTGGTGAGGCCAAGCAGAATAATTTTTCCAATTTTGGGTATCGGCATTATGTATTCTTTCAGTATTGGGCTTCTCCCAATTATGTTTGGATCAAAGCCAGCACCCGAAATATTTTTACCTATTTTTTCAACAATTAAAATATCTATATCATCGACCATCAGCCGCGGCATGTTTTTTTTACAAACTTCAACCAGTTCTGATTCCCTTGCTAAAAAATCTTTCCCTTTTATAGCTTCAACAATTAATGGTTTGCCATATGCATTTTCAACGATGCCAACCCCAAAGGGGATTTTTACTTTTTCTTTAATAATTTCAGATGCTTCAATTAATATATCCACGAAATATTCAGGATCCATTTCATGTATTGCCGAGCAGCCTTTATGGTTTCCAAGGCCAATAACAAGCATTTTTGAAAGGCCGCTTTGTATTTTCCCAATAAAGTCTGTATGGATTTTTATTCTGTTTACAGGGATAATGTAGTCCGCTTCAAGGGCAACAGAATCAAAATACACGGGTATTCCTGCTTCTGTTTGTCCTATATCTTCAACCTCAACTGAACTGACGATATCAACGCCAAGGAACTTTTCAGTTATATTGAAGGAGGTTAAAATAGCGAGCTGACCTTCTTTCGTTCCATCTCCATGGCTTCCCATAGCTGTGATGATAAAAGGTTCTGCACCGGTTGCCTTTATGTGGTCGACAAGGGTTTTAACTATCAAATCAATTTCTTTAATCCCGCGACTTCCAACGGCAATGGCTATCCTGTCACCTTTTTTAAACTTGATGGCGCGTGCCATTCTTTCCAGTTGATCAGCAAGTGTTTGGGAAACACTGGCTAATTCATTTTCATTGAATTTTTGTGTTACCCTCTGCATTTTGGGCAATTCGATTTCTGTATCTTCTTTAAGTAATATCGCCATTTATCAATATCCGAAATATGTTGGTTATGGTACCGCGAAACTTTATCTGTTATAAGTCAAGGGGCCCTGTCTGGTTCCAGTATTTTCCCCAGACATGGTAATCTCTCACCTACTTAAATAGAGAGAAAACAGATAACAGCATGCGACTTAACACATCAAAATATATTGTAAAGAAATCAAAATTCTTTGGCTACTTATATCGCATTAAGTCTCAAGAAGAATGCGACAAAATAGTAAAAGAAATCTCAAAAGAGCGCAAGAAAGCTAGTCATGTCTGCACTGCCATGGTGCTGGGTGAGATCGAAAAATTCAAAAATGATGGCGAAGTTGGTTATCCAGGCCGAACATTGCTTGGACTCCTCAAACATGAAGGATTGGAATCCCACGGAATAATTGTTGTCAGATATTTTGGTGGAGTCAAACTTGGACCTGGCGGAGTCTCAAGAGCATTTAAGGAATGCGGAAAAATGTTATTCAAACCTGGTCCGATTTAAATCATTTAAGGATCTATTGAAAAACTAGAAATAAAGATATGAATGAAAATTACTTACAAGATCTTCAGGCAATTGTCGGAACAGAGGGATTTATTAGCTCGGAAGAATCGATTGACCCGTTTTTGCAAGAACGGAGGGGTTTATACAGAGGTCACTGCAGCGCAGTAATTCGGCCGGGATCCACTGAGGAGGTAGCTGAAGTCGTCAAATGCTGTAACAAGCATAATGTGTCAATAACCCCTCAATCCGGTAATACCGGTCTTTGCGGTGGTGCTGTTCCACAGGGAGGCATCCTTATCAATATGGGCCGGATGAACAAAATACGTAATTTCGATCCTGTCAACTCGACTATTACCGCTGAATCAGGCTGTGTGCAATTTGACCTGCAGGCAGCCGCCAGAGAGAGAGGGTTGATGATGACATTGAGTTGTCCTGCGCAAAAGGAGTGCCAACTTGGCGGGAATCTGTCGACGAACCTAGGGGGCCTCAATGTCTTACGGTATGGGAATACGCGGGATCTCGTTCTTGGACTCGAGGTCGTCCTGCCATCTGGGGAAATATGGCATGGACTGCGGGGCCTGCGTAAAGATAATGCCGGCTATGATTTGAAACATCTTTTTATCGGAGCAGAAGGAACCCTTGGGATAATAACCGCTGCCACTCTTAAACTTTTTCCCTTCCCTAAAACCCGATTGACAGCAATCGTTGCGATGGCTGAGATTGATGCATTGATGGATGTATTTATTGGCACTCGCGAACATTTTGCCGACAATCTTGTCGGTTTTGAGATAATACCTCGAATCGCAGTCGAGATGGTCCTTCAGTACGATGATAACATCTGTGAGCCGTTTCCTTCACGCCATAGCTGGTATGGGCTTATTGAATTAAATGCCACAAATCAGGGATTGGATTTGAAAACACCAATGACAGATTTCCTTCGAACCTTTCCGCATGACTCTAAAATCGCTGAAAACGAGTCGGAATCGGATGCCCTATGGGCTATCCGTCATGCTATTCCGGAGGCACAAAAAATCAGGGGAGCTTCCATCAAACACGATGTATCTCTGCCTATTAACAAAATGTCTACATTTCTCACCGAAGCAGCAAAACAGGTAAAAGCGCGATTACCGGGTATTCTCGTTTGCAGTTTTGGCCATGCAGGGGATGGTAATGTCCATTTCAATCTCACGCAACCAGAAGAAATGGATAGTCAGGAGTTCAATAATTTACATCAGGAGTTCAACAGGATCGTCCATGACCTTGTGCACCTGATGAATGGATCCATTGCCGCTGAACATGGCGTCGGTCAATTAAAATATGAGGAATTAAGGCAATATACAAGTCCTGTTGAATACGAAATGATGAGGATGATTAAGCGTACTTTTGACCCCCAGAATCTGTTCAACCCAGGTAAGGTGATCAAACTGGATGACTAGGAGGCTGTCCGAGAATGCCCTTTTGCCCAAACTCTTCGTTATTCTCAAAAAATAATACTCGTAATATCATCTACATGACTGTGCTTATTTTTTGAGAATGCCTCGATTTTGAACAAAATGCCTATTCTTGGACAACCTCCTGGCACACTTCTACTGCTTCTGTTTTCTCGTTACCGCCTCAAGAACATAAGGGTATATATTCTCGACTATAACCTTATACCCTTCCGCATTCGGATGCAGGCCATCGCTGATGGTCATCTCCGGCTTCATTGCCACACCTTCAAGGAAAAAAGGCATAAATACGGTGCTAAATTCATCTGCAAGTTTCGGATAGACAGCATTAAACTTTTTGACATACAACGGACCGAGGTTCCAGACCATCTTCATCCCGGCAAGAACAGTAATCACCTCAGCATCATTCAATCGGGAAAGAATTTCCCGGATATTATTTTCCACCATAACCGGATCAATGCCGCGGAGTCCGTCATTTGCCCCCGTCTCCAATATAACGATATCCGGATTAAGCCCAAGCACCCACTCAATACGGGAAAGCGCTCCGCTGCTTGTCTCTGAACTTACCCCGCTGTTAATCACCCGACAATTATAACCTTCCGAATTGAGTTTGCGACCGAGGATTGCTGGATAGCTCTCCTCTTCATCCAGGCCATATCCGGCAGTAAGACTGTCTCCGACGGCAGCTATTATTATCTCATCCACCGTATCTTTTTCTGCCGTCAATTCTTTTTCCTCTTCCTGAGTACACCCCAGACAGGCAAGCAGAATTAATCCAGTCAGCAGTAACAAAACCCTCATTGTCTCTTTTTCTCCGTATAATTTAACACCCCACAAGGGGGTATAAGTACCTTGGTGGTATATGTAACCAAATAATTTTAAAATACATTACTCAGTTTCTTGTTTTTTACACCCCTCAAGGGGGTACTGAAAAGAGTGACTGGTTTCTATAGTAAGGTACTAACACCGGTTAACGGTAAAAATTTCTGCACTCTTTTCTGTATCAGCTTGAGGGGTATAAGTACCTTGGCGAAATACCTAACAACATAATTTCAAAAACCATTCCTCTGTTTCTTGTTTTATCTGACTGTTTTTCTGGAGTAAGGTACTAATTCTGTTGTCGTAAAAATTGAGATGGTTTTTTCCGTATTATTGAGATTGAACCAAGCAAACCAAGAGTGGCAACAAGGGTTACGGTGAAGCCAATAAGAACGAAGCAGGCCTCCCAGGCAACCACATATCGTATCTCAAGGAAAAAATGACACAATCCCCATCCCGCTGCCTGGGCCAGCATTATGCCAAAGACAGAGCTCAATAGAGCAAGGAGCACATTTTCAAGGAAAAAGATACGCATGACGAAACGGCTGTCTGCTCCCAGAATCTTATAGCTGACTGCTTCTTTGATTCGCTCAAGACGTGTAGCCAAAATAGAGCTGATAATAATCAGCCCCCCTGCCAGAATGGAAAAAGCGGCAAAAAAATTGATTATTTTGCTGAGTTTTTGCATCATTTTCCCCATCTCCCTTGCAGATTCTGCGATGTTGATAGTGCTGATATTGGGAAACCTCTTCACAATACTATTTTCGAGCTTGGGGATTTCGCTGCTTTCGACACGAAGTGCTGCAAAATAGGTCTGCGGAGCATCTTTCAAATATTTTTCTGGAAAAATAAAGTAAAAAAATGGGTAGAGCATTGACCGGGTGCGACTGCGTATGCTGGTAATTTCAGCCTTCATCGGCACCCCCTGTATATTGAATCCAAGGATGTCTCCAGTTTTCATATCACCCATCTCAGCTACAGTATCAAGTACGGAGACCTGAAGATCGGGCTGGCCCTGCTCATTTTTGCGAAAAAGGCTGTCACCCGCTACAAGAATTTCATCTTCGAGCAGGCTATCTCTGTAGGAGAGATTAAATTCACGCGCCAGATTGTCGCGCCGCTTTTTCATCTCCCTCCCACGATTTACCTTTCGTTCATTAACCGAGATCAACCTGGCTCGTATCACCGGATGGAGATCAATATCGTCTCCAACGAGCTGACGAAACTCCTCTTTTTGATTTTTCTGAATATCGAGACTGAAAAGTGTCGGTGCATCGGAGGGAAATGAGTCTATGAATGTTCCGCGTAGATTATTCTCTACAAGATAAATGGTCATCAGAAGAGAAAGAGGTATGGCAAGTGTCACCACTATTGACTGCGTCACATTGCCCGGCCGGAGAAGGCTTCTCAACACAAGCCTGAGATAGAGGTTTTTCCATTCAAACTTTGACAAAGAAAAAAAAGCCAGCCTTGTCATCAAGGCAATCACCCCTACAAGAAAGAGAATTCCAACGAGAAAATAAAACCCTGTCCGGACATCATCCAGATGGCGAACAAGAAGAATAGTCAGCCCACTCAACCCGAATACAATTCCAAGATAATACGTACGTGTTTTTTTTGCCTTCGAAGATTCACTTCTGAAAATTGCCGCAGGCTTCACATTATTGATCCGCCAGAGAGGCAGGAAGGTGAATAAAGAGACAACTATTAATCCAACAACTGCACCCTCCAGCAGATCAGCAACAGTGGGCTGAAGGACAATACCCTGGGGCAGGAAGCCCTCAAAGAGAAGAGAAACGTACTCTTTAAGCAACAGGCCGGACACTATACCAATAATGCAACCAATCCCACTCAAGATAAGAACAAACAGCAGATAATGGCGAAGCAGGTATTCTCCCGTTGCCCCAAGTGACCTGATAATGGCAAAATTCTTTTCCTTCTGTCGCAGTATGGCAGAGAGTGAGCTCTCTATACCAATCCCTGCCAGAAGCAGGGTGCAAACAGAAATAAGAGACAAAAAAAAGAGTAGGTTATCGAAAAACCGCTTTACCCCCGATCCGGCATCTTTAAAGGTCTCTACACGCTCCTGGTCGGCCACACCTTTCCCCCGCAGTTCAGCGGCTATGTCGTCAACAGCGGTTGAGGCGGTCTCCAGAGTCCTGAGCAAGATCTCATATGTTACCCTGCTCCCCTGCTTTACCAGATCCATGCGGGGAAGATCCTTGCCTGAAACCAGGATCCGTGGTCCAATATTAAGAAAATTTACCGGTTTTGCAGATTCGTAAACGATAACATCAGCAATTTCAAACAACCCCTTTCCTATCAGTAGCTCATCTCCAACATTTATGCCAAGCCTGTCCAGAACACCCTGACCGACAACGATTTTTCCTTCCACAAGAACCTGGGAAAAAGCCCTTCCTGATCGTAGATCGACCCTGCCATAAAGGGGATAGCCACTCTCTACTCCTTTAATATTACAGAGAAGTGATGCACTTTCGTCACTTTTTCTGGCAACTGAATAAAATCCCCAGGTACGAACAGCACTCACTCTCTTTTCTTCTGCCAGTTCCCTGATAGAATGCTGCATGTCCTCTGACAGTTCATGGTGTGAGTGAACAATTACATCACCACCATGCAGGGCTTTGGCATCGCCACTTACCGATCGGTCTATGTCTCTTTTAAAGCTATTCACAGTAACAAGGGACACGAGGGAAAGAGCTACACAGAGGATGTAGATAACTGCCTGTTTCCTGGAATGTAACAGCTCTCGAAGCAAAAACTTTCCGTTTACCACTTTTTCACCTTTCCAGTGTTAATTGACCATCATGGAGGTGAAAAATACGATCCGCCCTGTCTGCGATACCTTTATTGTGCGTGGCCATGACAAACGTTGTTTTCTGATCCTCATGAATACTCTTGAGCAGTTCAATTATTCCGTCACTGTTTTCTGAATCAAGGTTCCCGGTAGGTTCATCAGCAAAGACGATTTTGGGCTCATTTATCAGAGCACGGCATATCGCTATACGCTGCTTTTCCCCTCCGGAAAGCTGCTCGGGAAAGCTATTTTTCCTCTGGCTGAGTCCGACTCTTTCAAGAAGGTCTTCGGCCTTTACTTTCGCCTGTCTATCTCCCCGCAACTCTGCCGGAAACATTATATTTTCGAGACCATTCAGAGAAGGGATGAGGTGAAATGCCTGAAATACAAAACCGGTAAGGTTGTTGCGTACAGGTGCAAGCTGATCCTCCGTGAGATCGGTCATATCCCTGCCATCGAGAAAAATACTGCCGCTACTCGGCCGATCCAGCCCCGAAAGGAGGCTGAGCAGTGTTGTTTTTCCGCTGCCGCTGCTGCCGGAAATAACGACAAACTCTCCTTCATTTATTTTCAGCGAAACTGACTCGAGCACCTTTATTCTGCGCTCACCGATAGAATAATATTTAGACAGGTCTCTGGTTTCTAGAACGGCTTCCACTATTTTCTCCGGTTATCAATTAAAGGTTCGAAGGACTTTTTTCGAGTCTATCATTAAAGGGTTCTCTAAAATGCCACTATATCCCCTGCTGGTCATAAAATTAGTTCACGCTGCCAATTCCCGAAGACGATAACCATCTCCAGAAAAAAAACGAGGTGCTCGTCACCAGGTTCATCATATGCAAACTTTTGAAGTTGCCAATCAGAGAAGCGAGGTTTAGTATGGATAGAATTTTTCAAGGTAACCTTGACGTATAAGGTCATTATTATCTCAACCACTCATTTTACCCGCCAGATCAACAGATAGTCATTTGAAGAAGCGATCCTCTATTCCAGTGAAAAACACTCCCCCGCAAGCGACGATCTCACAGATGATATCGCTTTTAAGTACCACCTACAGAAGACACAGGTGGCGGCTTTTTGCAGGATTTACCGCTCTACTCTCAGTTGATTTTCTGCAACTGACAATCCCGCGTATTATCAAAAAGGCTGTTGACGGCCTGGAAACCAGCATAACAGATTCCGAGCTGCTGTATCTTGGAGGTCTGATCATCCTCATAGCACTCTTCGTCGTTTTGCTGCGCTTTACCTGGCGTTACCTTATCATCGGTTTTTCCAGGCTTCTTGAAAGAGACATACGGAATCGCGTCTTTTCCCATATTTTAAAAATGGATGGCCCTTTTTTTGAAAAGCGAACAACAGGGGACCTTATGGCTCATTCGAGTAACGACCTCTCGGCAGTCCAGATGGCCTGCGGTATGGGGATGGTTGCTGCAATTGATGCTTTGGTTATGCTTGTCGCTGCCATCGGGTTCATGATAGCCATCCACCCGCTTCTCACCGTTCTCGCCCTCCTGCCAATGCCGCTGCTCGCAATCAGCACTACTATTCTCTCCGGCAGGCTGCATAAACGCTTTTCTGTCGTACAATCGCAGTTTTCACTGCTTACCGAATTTTCCAGGTCAACCCTCGTCTCTATCGGTCTGATAAAATCTTATACCATGGAGCAGTTTCAGACCAGTCACTTTGACAAACTCGGGAAACAGTACGTAAAAGCTAACCTCCGTGTTGCCATAATCCAGGGGTTGATCGGCCCCATCGCAACCCTGGTCGGCAACCTTGGTATGCTTATTGTTCTTTTTTGGGGTGGCAGACTGGTCATTGAAGGTCAGATCACCCTTGGTGATTTTGTCGCCTTTATTGTGTATTTGTATATGCTTATCTGGCCTGTTATGGCTATTGGCTGGGTGACAAATCTTGTTCAGCGCGGGGCAACCTCGCTCGGCCGAATATATGACCTGGTATCAAGCAGTGCACTGGTACGGAATCCGGAGACAGGCCCCGCTCCCGGCACTGTATATCCAGGTTTTTCACTTAAAAAAATGACATTTTGGTACCCTTCTGGAACGTATCCTGCCTTAAAAGATGTTTCTCTTGAGTTTGGTCCAGGCATACATGGAATTGCAGGTCGCACAGGATCCGGAAAATCAACACTGTGCAAACTGTTGACAAGGCTCTACCCGACAGACGACGGCCAACTTTTTTTTGCAGGACATGATGCCAACCAGCTTCCACTGTCACAGATTCGATCTCAGGTCGGATATGTCAGCCAGGAGCCAATACTTTTTTCAACCACCATAGCTGAAAATATCTCCCTGGGCCTCCCTGATGCCTCAATGGACGAAATCCGGAAGGCTGCTCAAAATGCCGCTATCCATAAGGACATACTCTCTCTGGAAAAAGGGTATGAAACGCTGATCGGTGAGAGAGGCGTAAAACTTTCCGGAGGGCAGCGTCAACGGCTGGCCCTGGCCAGGGCCCTGCTCTGTGACAGACAGGTGCTGCTTATTGACGATGGACTCTCGGCGGTTGACGTTGAAACAGAACAGGAGGTTTTTGACGGCCTTAAACACTACTTCAAAGACAAAACCGTCATCATCATTTCCAATCGCACCAAACTCCTGTCGATGACCGACCGTATCATCGTATTTGCAGACGGACAGGTGGAAAATGTCGGAAGCCATGACCAACTCCTGAAAGAAAACGCACTGTATCTTTCAATGTATGAAAAACAAGTGCGGCGTGCATCTGCCAGGGAGCAAGGGTAACATGAGGAATTTCGGATATCAGGAAGAAGGTCCTCCCAGCTCCCTTGGAGATCTGCACCTCTGGCGCAGAATCGGTATATTTTGTGAACCCTATCGGTTCCAGCTCACCTTGGCCGTCCTCCTTTCTGTACTGGTAACCGGATCGACACTCTCCCTTCCCTACCTGATGCAGAATGGGATCGATAATTATATTACAAACCAGACCATTTCATTAGAACTGAGACTTTCCGGTCTTACCTGGACAGCGATCTGGTATGGCAGTCTCATCGCTCTTCTGTTTTTGACATCTTTTTGTCAAATCATGATCCTGGAATGGATCGGCCAGTGGATAATGCACACTATCCGGCAAAAATTATTTCTGCATCTCCTCGGTCTCGATATGGTGTTTTTCAACGCCCATCCGACAGGAAAACTTGTAACCAGACTGACAAACGACATCCAGAACATGCACGAGATGTTCACCTCAGTGATCGTCACCCTCTTTAATGACATTCTCAGGCTGGTCGGCATCCTTCTGCTGCTTTTCTGGATAAACCCCGGACTGGCAGCAGCCTTAAGTATTTTTGTGCCGCTATCCTTAATCATAACTATCTTCTTTGCTCGTCTGGCCAGGGAACGTTTCAGAGCCATCCGCACCCAATTGGCAAAACTCAACAGCTATTTATCAGAGGCCATTTCAGGTATCTCCATACTGCAGCTTTTCGGTATGGAGGAGTCCTGCCGAAAGACATTTAATCAACTGAGCGAAGGCTACCTGCAACGTACGCTGCAGCAAATAAAGCTTTTTGGCACCTTCATGCCTCTTACTGAATTTATGAGTTCAGCAGCTATTGCACTTATTCTCTGGCATGGCGGGGGCGAAGTCATTCAAAACAAACTTACACTGGGGGAGTTTGTCGCCTTTCTTTCCTACATGAGACTCTTCTTCCAGCCGCTGCGTGAACTGTCTCAAAAATATTCGATAGTTCAGTCGGCAATGGCTTCAGCTGAAAGAATTTTTCAACTCCTCGATACAGAGAGCGGGATTACCGGGCCAGTCAAACCTATCAAAATAGACAAACTCAAAGGCGAATTACAGTTTAACGGCGTCTCTTTCAATTATGAAGAAAACACCAGACTCCTTAAACATCTCTCACTCACTCTTCCGGCCGGCCAGATTATCGCTCTTGTGGGTACTACTGGATCCGGCAAAACCACACTGGTCAACCTGCTGCTTCGCTTCTATGATCCTCAGGAAGGCACTATCACAATTGATGGTATAGATATAAAAGACCTTGACCTGAAGGAACTACGAACCGCTGTAGGCGTCATTCATCAGGATGTCTTTATCCTGCAGGATACTCTCTTTGCCAATATCGTTCTGGACACCGGCTGCTCACAACAAACGGTAGAAGATATCCTCAAGCAGACTGGAATGGCCCGTTTTGTGAGCAGGCTGCCCCAGGGCCTTGAGACCCTTATAGGTGAAGGAGGTCAAGAATTATCCACGGGAGAAAAACAGCTGCTCGCATTCGCCAGAGTGCTCTGCAGAGCACCGGATATACTGGTCCTGGACGAAGCTACCGCTGCCATAGATACAGAATCTGAAAATATCCTCGAAGAGGCCATTGCAGGCAGTTTCAAAGGACGCACCTCTCTGATAATCGCCCACAG
>CAXMTO010000035.1:0-6511 GCA_964196355.1 uncultured Myxococcota bacterium | reverse complement strand
GGTGATACTGACATCGCTCCTTGATAAGCAGCTCCATCTTCCCCCATCTTGGCAGCTGCCGAAGCCTGGCCACCGAACTCCCATCCGGAGTTAACGAACTCATCAACATCTTTGTATTTCTCAAACACAAAAATAACACTAAATTTTTTGACGCCAATACCGAGCCCTGCCTGGGCTTCAAACATTTTCATGAAAATTTGTTTGTTGTTTTTCTTGTCAAAGAGAATACCTTTACCACTGCCGCTGCCGGCAACAAATATTTTCATGCCAAAGTTGTTGAAAACAGCGTAACCCTCTGACTTTGCTATAGCCGATTTTGATTCAGGCTGAAGCTTATATAACCTGCCAAGTGTTTCATTTACCATTTTAGTAATGTCGGCTTTCTCCTGCTGGATCTCTTCCTGCTTTTCCGCCTCGGTTTTGTCCTTACCAAAAAGTGCCATCGCGTTACTGCTGAAATTTAGTACCAGGGCGACTGCAACTGCCATAAGTAGATATTTGTTTATTTTCTTCATTGTGTTTCCCTCCTTGTAATAGTGATAATTTTAATGATGCCAAAAATAAAAAAAGCCTCCCAGGTGAAACACCTTTGAAGGCCTTCTATGACACTATTTAGTCAAACTTCATAAACTTGGCTGATCGCTGAGTTATAGTTATTAACTAATTATGATTATTAAATTTAGAATATTATTAAATATTATATCCCCACAAAAATCAAGCCATAATGGAGTTATTTGATAGGAGTGCTAAGTTACTTCAGAAAAAGAGATTTAACTGGTATAGACAATCTCCTATTAATAAAAGGAATTTTCTTATAAGTTTAAATGAAAATCTTAACAACTCTGAATTGCTTTCATTCAATCAGAGTTTCTTCTCAATCTTACAGTAAAGCTGTCGGTTAGAATGTCACTAATATCTATATCCTCCGATTCAAACTCATACTCAATTTTTATGCCGGCTCCCAAAATGGATCATTGATATGACCGTCAATAAGCAGTTTCCCGCTAGCTGCTTTTAAAGTCAATTGGGGGATTTCTAAATCTTTGGATGCGGGTATGGATTCTACGCTGAGTCCAATATCGACTTCCGGTTCCAGTCCTTCTATGTCGCTCTGAGCGAAGCACTGTTGACAGAAGAATATAAACGTGAAATAAAAGACAAGTATAAGAAATATCTTCAAAAGAGTTATTACCTATTTCCTATAGTGAGTCCTGATTAGAAACATGTACATCCCGCTGCGGGAATGGAATCGATATACCTTCCTCATCAAAGCGTATCTTTACTGATCGGGTAAGATCCCAGTAAACATCCCAGTAGTCATCTCTGTTCACCCAGGTCCTGACAACGAAGTTCACTGAAGAATCCGCAAGTTCGTGCAGACGGACGATGGATTCCGGTTCAGTTAATATCTTATCATGGGAATCGATGATTTCCTGTAATATCCGCTCGGTCTTCGGTATATCATCGCCATAGGAGATACCGAACATAAGGTCTACGCGGCGCATGGTTTGGGCTGTAACATTTTTGACTACATCGCCCCAGATCTTGCTATTGGGAATTAGAAGCGTTTGGTTATCAAGTGTTAAAACCGTGGTATTTACCAGGCTCATGTGATTCACCGTGCCTGACACGCCGCCAATCTCAACCAAGTCACCCACATCAAACGGGCGATAAATAAGAATCATCGCACCCGCAGCAAAATTAGACAGTGTATCCTGCAATGCAAAACCAATCACAAAACCGACAACACCCAAACCGGCGAGTAATGGCCCGAGGCTGATGCCAACCTGGGATAGCGCAACCAATATACCTAACACAATGATGCAATTACGAACGATGGACACCACCATACGCCGCAGCAATTCAGAGAGTTGCAAATGAGACTTCGCCAATCCTCTTTCAATTAATTTTTGAGCAATGTTTGCCAGTTTGCGGAAACCGTAAATGACGAGGATAAACAGCAATACATTGAAAATCAGATCAGGGCCACCTTCGGTGATCACATTCCAAAGCGACTGCCACCACTCCCCCAACAAATGGGTAAAGACACCAATATTAAAGAAATCTACTGTAATCTGACCGGTAGCGCTTATTATCTGTCCCTGGTAATCCGACGTATCCATTCCCAGACTATCCATCATGACCAGCACAGCGTCCAATGTAACAGCGAAATTATCAACGCGATTTATACCCACGGTCAGCTTCGCTTGCGATTCCTTATCATCAGGCACTGCAGACACGCTGGCACGTAATGCGGTAACATCATCCATCGCCATCTCAAGCAAGATGGATCCGTTGGCGGCATATTCAGCGAGATGCTTTTTGAACAGCATTTCTTGTTCGGTTACATCAATTTTAAACTGCCGCAATTGTGCAAAACTCTGGATGGACAGGTCGTAGGTTCGGTTAAGGGAATCCAACAAGGCAAACACTTTAGTATGGGCCGCGGCCTGTTCAGCCGCAGACAGGCCAGGTTCAGGCATCTTAATCCGACTACGAAATCGCTTGCCGACCGCGCTGGCAATTTCAATTTGGGAGTTCAGTATTTCGACGGCCTGTTTGCGGTACTTTTCCATCTTAGTCCCGCTTCCTTCAAGGGCTGCAACACTTTCAGCAAAAATCAGGTTTTGTTCCAGCAAGGTCAGCCATTCTTTATCCAGACGGGCATCAAACGCATCTTTCATGATCCCGTCTGCCTCATTTATGCGTCGCTGTATATCTTTAATTCTTTTGTTTATTCTTTCAATCCTGGTTTGTACTTGTTCCAGTTCTTCTACGCTTTGCACAGTCGCAGCAAATATGTATGAAAAACTGACACTACTGATAGACAAAAATATAGTGATTATAATCACAGCTTTTAGTGTTCTGAATATCATGTTGACCTACCCCCCGAGAACTGAAACCTGAATAATGTATATAAATAGTATGAAACTAATTTAAAAATTACTTTAAAAGATATTCTGTAATTATAAATAAATATAATAATGTTTATCAATATTATATTATATAACTTATTTGTTCAGTCATGTTCAAAAAGTTTAGCTAAATATTGTCATAGAAAGTCTTCACGGGGGGGCATCTGGGAGGTTTACATTTCATATGCAGGATATTAGCTAGTCACCAAAAGTTAACATTGCCAGTGGACACCTTAACTGGTAATCCTTCCTTGAAAGAGTCAACATTGTTGCAAGAAATGTGAACTTACACCTACAATAAATTCTATCCACATTTATTTCAACGTAAGTTCGGTTTCTAGAGAGCTTTCAAGTTGACTTCGGGAGTGATTTATACCTATATTAGAATACTGCATTTAAAAACAATTATTATAGTTAGTTAGTAATGATAACTGAGTGTTCGATCATGTTCATGAAGTTGGGCTAAATGGGAGAATAGAAGGTCATCACAGGTGTTTTTCCTGGGGCGGCCTTTTTTGTTTTTGGGGAGTATAATTTGAAAGGACAAGCAGTGGTGAATATGACTCCTTTAACTTGTATCAAAAAGTCAGCAATGAGCACAGCCAATTGAGTAAAGGAACTGATCATAAATTTGGCAAGTTTTTAGGAAATCGATTATCACCTGAAGAACGGCGGGAGGCACTGGAAAGTCTCTTTATTTTCGGCAGTGAGAACCAGCGCCCTTTCCTTATCAGAATGGCCGTGCTGCTTCTCGTTTCAACGGTTATTGCCAGCTGTGGCCTGTTGTCAGATTCCGCTGCAGTGGCAATTGGCGCCATGCTGGTCGCACCGTTGATGAGACCGGTTATGGCGGCAGCGGCAGCCATTACCCTTGGTTGGTCAAAACGTCTTTACAGCTCTCTCCTCCTGACCTTGGTTATGGCAGTTGTGGCAGTAATCATTGCTGTCTGTATAACATACATCGCTCCCCATATGATCACTATCCCTGCCCAGGTAATAGCCAGAACAAAGCCGACGTTTTTTGACCTGGTTATCGCATTGGCGGCCGGTGCCGGCGGTGCTTATGTCATCACCCGCAAGGAAGCCAGTTCCATCCCCGGTGTTGCCATATCTGTCGCACTGCTGCCACCTTTAGCATCCTGCCGTATCCTGGTTGTTTTCGGTGAAAACGAACTGGCTCTCAAGGCTTTTATTCTGTTTTTTACCAACTTTGCCGCCATGGTTATGGCAGGCGTACTGACCTTCATGGCAGTGGGAATATCACCGGAAAACACCCGGAAACGGTCAGCAAAACTTATCCGCAACAGTCTCGTCTTTTTTTTCCCTTCTGGTGGTTGCCATCTCAGTGCCACTTTATTTCTACAGTACCGAGGTCTGGTATGATGCGACCTATAAAGCCAACCAGTCAAAGGATTTGCAGGCCTGGTTGGCGGGAAATGAGCTGACTATCGATAGCGTTAAACTCGATTATGAAAAACGAATTATGTGTCTGAATTTGCTGGGCCCCAATCCGCCGCTGAATATAGGCACCCTGTATGATGAAATAAACCAGAAAAAGAAAAAGGCAGGTGAAAAAGTAGATCCGTTTCGGATAGAGGTCGGCTGGTCGCAGCAAGCCAGGTTCAGTTGGCCGCCATTACCGGGAGAAGATCAGGATGAGCGGGAGCTGAAACAAGACTACTCAAAGAGTCTGGGTAAATCAAAATGGTACTGGGTCGGCACGCAGTATGCTGACGGCAACTGGCTGAGACCTTTGAAGGAGCAGAGTTATTTAATTGAACCCAAAGGCGAGAACAGTTTTACGGTAACAACATCCTGTGGAAAACAAACGGGTACATATGAATTGCACCAGGAAAGTATTGGCATTGTGATTGACGCAACAATAAACGAAAAATGTGTTGAATCAAAAATAGAGGGTCGTTTTTTTGACGATTTTAATCAAGTTATCAATCTTGACCAGGACGGTAACCGGTTGTCGTTACGAATCAGTAATGATGACGGGGTGATGCATTTTCTGAAAAAATAGGGTCAGTTTGGGGAGCTATGCTGGTCGGTTAACCCGTAATGCCTTAAATGAATATGGGTGGATAATGATGAAGATCATAAGCCGGATCATTTCCTGTGGATTACTTCTGGTCCTGCTTCTGGCAGTCGGTTGCGCAACCCTGCCGGAGAACTATGACCGGCCGGTGACCTATGCCTATAATGATACGGACCATACCGCTTTCGGGAAAGCCCGTAGTTATGAAAAGGCTGGGCATGCCGGGGAGTCAGGATTTAAGCTGCTGGAAAACGGCCTGGATGCCTTTGTGGCCCGGGCAGTAATGTCCCATTATGCTGAACGAAGCATTGATGCGCAGTACTTCATGATCCACAATGACCAGGTCGCCAAGCTGTTTATTGATCAGCTTTTAAAGGCTGCCGATCGCGGGGTGCGGGTCCGATTACTGGTCGATGATATAGACCTGGGCGGCCGGGACCTTGGGGCGGCCGTACTGGACAGTCATCCCAACATGGAGGTGCGGATATTCAATCCGTTCAGCCGCAAGACAAGCCGGTTCATGCAGCTCTTCACTCGTTTCGGCTCCGTGACCCGCCGCATGCATAACAAGTCGTTCACCGTTGACAACCAGGTCGTCATCCTGGGTGGCAGGAATATCGGTGACGAGTATTTTTCCGCTGATCTGGATGTTGCATTCAGTGATCTTGATGTCCTGGTAATCGGGCCGATAGTCAAGGAGGTCTCAAAGGCCTTTGACCTGTATTGGAATGACGAATTATCGTATCCTGCTTTAGCATTGAAAGATGAACCTCCAACACCTGATGAGATAAAAAGGGAGAGGGGGAAACTCGACGATTATGTCGCCCAACAGAAAAATTCACCCTACCTGCAGGCCTTACAGGGGGCCGACCTGTCTCAAGAGATCAGGGAGAATAAGGTAAACTACAACTGGGGAAAGGCCGAGGTTGTTTACGACCTGCCGGAGAAGATTGAACATGATTTTGATAAGGAGGATCTCCATTTAGCTCCCAAAGTAAGAACACACTTTGATTCATCCAGGGAGGAAATTATTATTTTTACCCCTTATTTTGTGCCCAGAAAATCAGGCGTTGAATACCTGAAAAAACTGAGCAGCAGAGGTGTACGGATAAGGATCCTGACCAATTCGCTGGCTTCCACCAATCACTCCTTTGTACATGCCGGTTATGCCAAGCATCGCAAGGAACTGCTGCGGGACGGGGTTGAACTCTACGAGCTCAACATAGAACTGTTCAAGAAAAACAGGGAAGGGCAGAACGTTGATTACGGCAAAGATAAAACAGTCCTCCATGCAAAATCGTTTGTCTTTGACCGGGAAAAGGTTTTTATCGGTTCATTAAACCTTGACCCGCGGTCGATTGATCATAATACCGAGATAGGAGTAGTGCTGACGTCAAAGAATATCGCCAACAGGTTAGCAGGGTGGTTTGACCAAAACATCGAAAGAGTGGCATTCAGGCTGGCGCTTGAAGCCAATGAAGAAGGCTATGAAAAAATAGTGTGGCATGGCTGGGAAGACGGCGAAAAGGTAACCTATTACGTAGACCCGCATACT
>CAXMTO010000034.1:0-4361 GCA_964196355.1 uncultured Myxococcota bacterium | reverse complement strand
GTCTTCAATGCGCAGCATAACCGAAGTGCTATCCTTGATGTAACTTACATTTTCAATTTGCAGTAACCGTTGAAAAATATCGGGAGTAATATCAAAGTCAGAACATTGAGGAATATTGTAGGCCATAATAGGCAATTCTACCGCGAGCGAAATCTTATCATAGTGCCACATGACACCTTCGACATCCGGGCCTTCGAAATAAGGCGGTAAGACCATTATGGCGTCTGCGCCGCAGTCCTTGGCGTGTTTGCCGGCCTCAATGGTGTCTTGGGTTCGTACGCAAGAAACATGTGCTATGATTTTAGATTGACCGGCTATGTGTTTGACAGCTATTTCAAGGATATCCCGTTTTTCTCTTTCTGAAAGAAACGGAAATTCACCTGTCCCACCGTTAACACATATGATATGGACACCGGCTTCGAGCATGGAGTCTATATGATCGCGTAAAGCAGTTTCATCAACATTCGCTCCACCTTCGGTAAATGGTGTGCAAATTGGGACACACACTCCTTTGAGTTCACTCATCATGTCTCCTTTTTTTGTGGGATTGCAAAGCTACTCCTTAACTTCCACATCTCGCCTTTTTTATACGAGTTAACGATAAGCAAAAATCATCGACTTCGTGAATTGTCTGTATGTTCAAAAAGGTCGATACCCGTCCCTAATTTTGTCATCAATAAATCTGTGGCGTTGCTTAAAGCTGTCGCGGTCTCTTCATTAAGCTCAATATCCAGAGCTTTCAGATTATCGAGGAATTGATCCTTATCTCGCGCCCCAACAATAGTACATGTCACGTCTGCATTAGCAATTGACCAGGCAACTGAAAGCAGATGCATGGGTAAACCCAGTTCCTCAGCAATTACACGTATCTTCCCCAGCGTTTCAAAAGTCTCCTTTTCAGCGCCAGCTTCACCGTGGCGAGAACCCGGCCGATCCCCCCTGAAATGTCTCACCCGTGTTCGATTGGGGGGCACAGAATCAGCCTCCTCGTACTTACCGACTAACAGACCTTGCATAAGGCTCATGTAGCCGATCACGCCGATGCCTCTTGCTCTGCAATAGGGCAAGATTTCGGCTTCAACCGGCTGAAATAACAAGCTGTAAGGTAGCTGGTTAACCGCGATTTTTACCCCCAGCTCGAGAATCTCATTCATCTGCGTCACTCCGAAGTTGCTAATCCCTATATGCTTAATTTTTCCCTCCTTCTGAAGTTCTTCCAGTGTCTGGACTGCCGAATCGAGTCTGGGTGGATTTTTAATCAAGTTTTCATCCGATGTGAATTTAGATACAGAATAAGAATGAAGCGGCCAATGAATCATATAAAGGTCGATATAATCCATCCCCAAACGCTGCAAGCTGGCCTCACAATGATGCCTGAGCGTCTCCGGCTGACAGTTTGATGGTGAAACTTTAGTGCCGACAATTGCCTCTTCACGCCGGTTTTTCAAGGCTTTCCCCAATGCCGACTCGCTATCACCAGCATTGTAAGCTTCAGCCGAGTCAAAATAATTGCACCCTGCATCCAACGCTGCATTTATCACCGCGTCCACATCATCTTGTGACTGATCCCCCCAGTAATCACCTCCTCCATAAGACCAACAACCAATTCCCATAACAGGTAGCCGAAGCCCTGAATCACCACAATCTCGATATTTCATTTCACACTCCTTTGGTTATCTAGGTTTATATCTAATCTCTTTGAAATTTAAGAAAGCATACCTACCAAGTCATAATTGAAAATATAACTATAAATCCAGCTATTTTCAGACAACCATAACAATATGTAAGAAATTTGTCAGATCATTCGTTTATACTCCGCACAAAAACGTTTACATGGAGAAAAAATGAATGGACAAAGAAATGTATACGGATGATTACACAGACGAAATCAGCGAATTAGTAGAAGCACATGCTATTTTCAATGCCACTACAGTACCTGAGGTAATGGATATGAGGGACAGGCAGTCACAAGAAGATTTCCTGAATAAGACTTATAATAATCCAGGAACTGATGTTACTGACCGCTATCTTGGCGCTCTAAAGAGGTTAGAGAAGGTGGCTTACACTAATACTTCCCAACCGGTGCCAGATAAATAGTGAACTGTTCTTCGCCATCAACTTGAATTAATTCATCTATGGCCTCCTGGTCATAGGCGGCGATGGCACAAGTTCCTGCCTGAATCGCCTCACATGCTAAATAGAGATTTTGACAGACATGCCCCGCATCGAGCAAAATCACCCGGTGTGCTGCCTGGAGGTAGCGCCACTCCATACGATAAGGCACAGTCGTCCAAACAAACACCACTGCACCGTTGGCGACAAACTGCTGCCCCAGTACTGCCCTGGAAAGTCTTGATTTGCTTTGATTATCTGCGGAGTACATTAAAACAAGTTCATTAGAGAGAGGAAGATAACGGTAGAGTCCCGGGGGGATTTTTTCCACCCTGTGGATAAACAGATAGGTTTCAAAACTATGTCTGGCTCCGGCAGAAGGAACCGTGCGGAAGTGAGGAAGCTGTTGCTCTGGACTTCTTTGCCCCTGTGTTGACCAGAGGAGAAATGCCAGTTCTTCAACTTGCAGGTAATCGTCAGTATATTTTCGCCTACTTCGTCGATTACCAATAGCATCTGTCAGATCTGTTTCTCGTATAACATGACTCCAAGACTCCCTGTCGGGCATTTTGATACGAGGTAACTGTTCATCAACTGGTTCCTGCAGTGGTGGAACAGGTACTCCTCTGTGCTGGGCACTTGTACTGAAGTCGATTGTTTTTCTAAGACTGTCTTTTACAAAATCACGATGCAGTTTGAAATCATCCATGGCACAGTTCCTTATTGTTTTTTAGTGGTTGAACTCTTTAATCACCTAACAGAGGCACAGAAAACGAGAAAAAGGCTATCCTGTATTCAGCATAAATAAGGGGGCTATTCATAATTATTACCCTGGGGCTTTTGACACTTATCCCGGTGACTCTATAGAACTAATGGAAGAAGATATTTTAACACACATTCCGGCTAAGGGATATTGGGAGGATAGGACGGTAATTGGTAAATCAGTTTCTGGTTGACAATACCCCCTACAGCCGCAGACGTTTTGTTTAAGCTGTTCCCAGACATGCCGTCAGGGGTTTCACTTTAATACCTCCTTAATACGTGTAATAGTCCTTGGTGCTGATCCCTCAAAATGGTTATTAACATACACAGATGAATCAACGTGCCGTGACCTTAGCTCCGTTATCATGCTGGCCAGTGAATGAATCTCCTTATCTTTAGGTGCTATCAACTGACTCCAATCTTTACCAGTCTGCTTCTCAATTCCTTTCCGATCAGGCCCGTGTAGTCGAATCACTGTATGGTCTTTGATATGCTCTCGATGCTTCTTGTACAGGTCGAATATTGGCGGCATGTAGTAGCCCTGCAGGAAGACATGGTGGAGGCCTAAGTTAGTCAGGAAAACAAAGTATGATGTGTTTAGAAAGTTTGGGTTCCGTGTTTCTACACAGTACTTCTGGCCACCAGGCAATTGTTCTGCAAATTTTCCAAACTGATCAACGAACTGCTGCAATCCCCCAGCCATCTTCTGTTTGTTGAGATATTCAAACTGGAAGACTAAGGGGCCGAGGTTCCTGGCAATTGGTTCCAGTCGTTCCAGGAACTTTTCCATAAGCTCAACAGAAAGAAAGTGAGGGTTAGGGATCAAAGAATCTACCTTCTTTTTCTTGTAGTGGTGCGTAAGAGTGATGCTGTTGGGGACTTTAATACAGAATGTAAAATCATCCGGGACAGAATCGGCGTACTCTTGAACAACTGCTGGTTTTGGCAATACAGTTTTATCCCCGGCGAACAATGACCAGAACCATTGGTCTACTTCGACAGTCTTGTAGTGGCGGCTGTATTCCTGCAGATAATTGAATGGTTTGTTTTCAGGGTAAATAATGCCTTGCCATGAATCATATTTCCAAGAGCAGGTGCCTATGTTGAGAGATGTTGTCATGCAGACATAGTAATACTGGAGGATAAGGTTTCAAAATATTTATGGAGAGGAGTTCCTTTGGTTGTCGATTCTTCGGCAAATTATACAGTGCTAGCCCTTGTTAAAACTCGCTATAGGTAAAATGCATACCTGGGTATAGGTTGGGGTAACTTCGCTGTTTTAGTCTTTGTTTACTGGAGAGAGTGCGGTCTTTATCCAGCAAGGGGTAGGCCACCTGATGGTTAGGTTTCTTGCGGATTACAGATTGATAATCTGGAAGAACTGAACCGCTACGCGGAAAAAAGACACCTCCTTTGCCCCAAATACCCTATTTAGCCCATACGTAACCAGCTATTGTGTCAAGCTGTATCCAAACCACACCGTTCCA
>CAXMTO010000033.1:0-4273 GCA_964196355.1 uncultured Myxococcota bacterium | reverse complement strand
TTTCCACTGCAACCTTTTACTTTTCCTCTTTCTTAATTGGCAGAGAAAATGATCCAATTTATAGAAAGTGCGACAGAGCGCACAACAGCTGCGACTGATCTGATTCTGGCAGTCGAATTTTTACTATTTGCGATCTTCTTTATTAAATCTGCGTCCGACAACAAACGGGCCGCCGCCTGGAGCATCCCTTTTTTACTGCTGGCCGGGGCTTTTTTAACCGGCGCCATCGCACACGGTTTTCAGATGCCGGAAAAAACAAATATGCAGTTGTGGCTTTTACTCGCCGGGTGTTCAGCATTTGGACTAGCGCATCTTGTTTCCGCGTCTGTCGGTGAGTGGAAGCCGGCATGGTATAAAAAATCAGTGGTTGGCATGTCACTGGCAGCGATCATCTTTGTTGGCACCACAGTAAAATTTTCATCATTTACAGTCTATGTTGTTTTCATTTTGATCACTATGGCACTTATGTCATGGCTCAATGCTATCTGCTTTGAAAAATCTGGGAATAAAAAACACTTATTGATTATTTTCGGTGCTGTAATCACAGCGGCTGCCTCTCTGGTGCAATTAATCAAAAGCATTCATTTTACAATCATCTGGGAATTTGATTACAACGGGGTTTTTCATTTGATTCAGATGCTTGCCGGTATCTTCCTGGGTCTCGGCATAACCGGTTTAATGAAATCAGCCTGTTCAGGAATACACACAACAGAACGTGAGAATAATGATATTTCAAACGAAGAGATAGACTGCTGAAGCAGTTGCTTAATTTTTGTGTGGGAATTTGTTCACAGAATACGGCAGTAAACACCTTTACCGGCCGTGTGTCATCACGGAAAGAGTCGATTGGGCCTTCAGAGGGTCGGACCAACGTAGCACATTGAAATTCAATCTTTTTCTGCTTTTTGAACGCCGAAAACAGGCCTTAGAACTTCATTTAAGCAGTTAATTTTACCGTCTAAGGTTTTGTGAGCCTGTAGCGGTGCGTAATGGATCTTGAAAGCGATGGTGCCCAGGGGCGGTCGCTCTCGGCCGTCCGTGGCCTTCGCAACACCGGTGCATCCCTGCACAATGGAATCGAACCACCGACACGCGGATTTTCAGTCCGGGCATCGGTTGAGTAACATATTGAAATAAAACATTATAAATATGATTGGTGTTCTTTAGGCACAAAAATAGGCACACTTCTTGGTGTTCCGGTTGGTAGCCTCTTGAGGTTTGAAGTTTACGATTTTCACAGCGTAATACGCCGTTATAGGACAGTTGTATAAACCGATGAAATGGGCTATATTGGTTTATAGATATGCGTTATGACAGCGTTTAACGCCGTTATATTGGATAAGGATAAACTTTGAACCAAAAGATGACCATCGAAAAACTTGTTCCGAATGGCTTGCTCATATCCCGCAAATGGCTGATAGAAAAAGGATTTACAGAGACAAGAATTGATCATCTTGTCAGGGCAAAGAAGCTTACTGTCGTGGGTAAGGGCGTCTATAGGAAGTCAGGTCAGGCGCTGAAATGGCAAGCTGTGGTTGTGTCTTTGCAAAGTCGGAACATGGGTTCGCTTGATTTGACCGTCGGCGGCTTAACTGCATTGGAGATACAGGGTCTTGGACATTATTTGAAATTAGGCAGTGAACGCACAGTTGATTTGTATGGCAGAAGCAGACTTCCCAAGTGGGTAAAACCTTTATGCCATGGGTTCCAATTCAGACACTTCAAGGAAAAGCTTTTTTCAGAGGAGAAGGCTCTACCACTGGTTGAAGTCACTGCTGCCAAGACCACTATCGCAGGGAGCAACAAGCCCATGGCGAAAGCTTGGCGAAGCTTGAACTGGGGGAGCTGGGATTGGCCTTTAACTATCTCAACGCCAGAACTCGCCATTCTTGAAGTTCTGGAAGGTGTGCCTGGGGAAATATCCTTCGAAGATTGTGACTTGATCTTCGAGGGCCTGGCAAGCCTTTCGCCTAGGCGGCTCAGAATGCTCTTAGGGCATTGCAAAAGCGTTAAGGCAAAACGTCTATTTTTTTGGTATGCAGACAGGCATCAACACAGTTGGCAGAAATCCCTGGATCAGCATGACTTTGATTTGGGTAGCGGAAAGCGTGTGTTGGCAGAAAAGGGCAAGCTTGACAAGAAATACCTGATCACAGTTCCTGGGAACATGCATGGATCGAAATAGCCCGTATTTCAAACAAGCTGAATTATTGGTCAGGGTACTACCCAATATTGCCCGTGAAACGTGCTTTGCCCTCAAGGGAGGCACTGCCATCAACCTGTTCGTAAGAAATCTTCCCAGGTTGTCGGTTGACATCGACCTGGTCTATTTGCCAATTGAAGATCGTAAGACAAGCCTCACAGGTATCGACTGCGCACTAAATCGAATCGCCGATAGCCTTGAATTCAGTTCGCCCGCTCATGAAGTTGTTCGTCAGATTGATGGGCCAAGCAAGCGGCTCTTGGTTCGAAGCAACGAGGTCCAGATAAAAATTGAACTTTCCCCGGTGTTACGCGGATCGATCTTCCCTCCGGTCATGATGACAGTGAGCGAGCTAGTCGAAGAGTCGTTTGGCTTCGCGGAAATCCAGGTTCTTTCTTTACCTGATCTCTACGGTGGGAAAATTTGTGCTGCCCTCGACCGACAACATCCCCGTGACCTGTTTGATGTGAAACTGTTTTTGGACAGCGAAGGTATTGATCGGCGGATGATGAGTGCATTTCTGGTGTATCTGATTAGTCATAATCGTCCGATCCGTGAACTTATTTCTCCAAAGCTGAATGAACTGGGAGATATTTACTCAACACACTTTCAAGGAATGTCGCAAGGTCCAGTTAGTTTGGAAGAATTGGCATCTGCCAGGGAATGCTTGATCAGGACGATACACGAGAAAATAACCAGGAGAGACAAAGATTTTCTACTTTCCTTCAAATCCGGAGAACCAGATTGGTCACTTATTGATCTTGAAGGAATTGATCTGCTGCCGGCTGTGCAATGGAAGCTGATTAACATAAAGAAAATGGATAAAGAAGCGCATCGTCAAGCTATTAATCGGCTTGCTGTAACATTGGCTTCAATGTAGAAATTGATTGGTGCCCAGGGGCGGAATCGAACCACCGACACGCGGATTTTCAGTCCGCACGGTCAACCTCTTGGGCTTTATTAATCAATGAGTTACCGGGGCGTCCGATGCCCGTGTTTGCAGTACTGTGCATAACCGTGCACAACTGATTCACGCAAAACTCACGCACATCATTTGAAGCGTATCTTCAATATCGATATTGAAACCTGCAGTGAGTGTGGTGGCGATGTCAGGATAATCGCCAGTATTGAAGACCCTGCGGTGATCAGGAGGATACTCACTCACCTGGATAAGAAAGCAGCTACAGCGGCAATAGCCCGGTTGCCCCAATGCCGGTCCCCGCCGGCAATGGGACTATTTGACTGAAGGAATAAGCCCAACAAGTCCACCTGCTTGCTGGTCCCGACCGGGGAGCAGTTGGATTTTTTCGCCCCGGGCATAGTAATTGGCGTGAAACAGCGATATGACAGGGTAGAATTCAGTCCTGGGCACCTAAATATGGCTAGATTGCTTGGCGCTCTGACTGAAAACTTGATAGGAACAGCCGTTCAATACGCTGGGGATTCAGGTAATATAGTGTTTGTACTACCTTCAGGAGAGGTTTTGTCCGCGACAAAGTGTACCCAACAATCGTTTGCGTTCCAGCTTGTAATCGGCGTGTGTTGGAGGCCAAATCAGAGGCGCTCATGAAATATTGCGGTTAGTAGCACTTTGATTTCATGAATAAAAAGGAGGATACTCTGGAAACAGGATTTGATACCGAGCATAGACTGCCCAGTATCGTGGTTAGACCAGAGGAGAACAACAGCCTTTCGCAGTCACTCACTTTCGAAAAGAAAGTGGCTGATATGTCAATTAAGGAATCAGCTTAATAAAGATCGAGCATAAATAAGTTGCCGGGCACGGGGATCGCAACATTTGACCAAGACTGATCCGCGGCAAATTTAGCAAGGACGCACTTCTGAATAGCAGGACGCGTCCTTGATTACATTTGCGGCAAGTGTTTTGCAAATATATGCGATGGGTGTCTCAGCTTTTGATGGGTGAGTCAAATTTGCCACTCATGTCTCCCGGGAGTCTGATCAATAGCTGAAGTGTGGAAAGCTCGAGTATGGCTTTGATCGTCCGGAACATTAGTCTGTCTATTGCTCTCCTTATGCTGTTGGGATGGCCAATTGCACAGGCTCGCA
>CAXMTO010000032.1:0-4648 GCA_964196355.1 uncultured Myxococcota bacterium | reverse complement strand
GTGAGAAGACGGGCGCTGTTGCGTCACTACTATCCACATGTTGAGACTGTAGACATGAGGGGCAATCTGCAGATGCGCATACGTAAAATGCAGGAAGGTGACTGCGATGCTCTTATACTTGCCTACGCGGGGGTGAAACGTATGGGCTATGAGGAGATGATTGTTCTGGAGTTCGATGAGAAAAAATTTATCCCCCCAGTGGGACAGGGATGTATAGCAATTGAAGCTTCGACATCACTTGACGCCGCGAAGGCAGAAAAAATCCGTAATAGTCTCAACAACAAAGAGAGTGAAGCCTGTCTGGTCGCAGAACGCAGTTTTCTAAAAAAATTAGAAGGCGGCTGCTCTATTCCAGCATTTGGACTGGCAGTACTGGAAAAGGATGAACTCATTCTTACCGCAGGGCTGGCAAGTCTTGATGGGCAAAAAATCCTCCGCCGGGAAGAAAGAGGGGCACGACAGGATGCAGAGCAACTCGGGATGCAGGTTGGTGAGTATATTCTGACAAACGGCGGCCGGGAGATGTTAGCAGAAATCAGAAGGCAGCAGGCGTAGTATAATACCGAGAATTATTGCCCACCTGATGTGATATACGTTTCTCCTTTTGAGATGATATCATCATGATCTTCCGGGAGTTTCAGGTTATTCAAAAGGTCGCATGTCCTCTCTTTTAAAATTTTATCCGCTTGGGGTTCACCTTTTTCTCTCCATTTGTCAAGGGTCAGAAAAGGCCATATGGTGCTTGAAAACTGAGAGTCTCTGAAAAATTTTCCTGTGAGATTCGACAAAAGAAAATTCCCTCGCGGGCCGATATTTGATATGTCCGCAAATCCTACTGCTTCATCATTTAGAGAAAATCCGGACGCAAATATTCTTGACTGATGAATAAAATCATCTGCTAAGACAACAAGTTCAGGAGAGAAAACAAGTGAATCGAAACTGCCGCCCACAAAGGGAACCATGCCGGCAGCGCCCAGGCAGCTTGTTAAATGATTAATAGTCAGGGTTGAACCGGCGAGAAGATCAGCACCCCAGCCATTCCCGCTGCCAGAAGTTCCGCAGTGGGGGATTTTATAATATGTCATCATTTCCGCACAGGCCAGATTCAGAAGCAATGTCTGGGGAGAGTAAAAACTCCCGGCATTTTTCATATCAAAAGCGGCAGGAAGGCTGCCCAGAATGATTGGGGAACCTTCTTTTACAAGCTGGCTGTATACAAGACCTGCCAGAAGTTCTGCCGTCAGAACAACCAGTGTTCCTGCTGATGTGATGGGGCATGTGGCACCGGACATACCATAATTAGAAAAAATAAGGGGCAGTCCTCTTTTAATAGCCGCCTCCATTTTCATGGTGGTTTCGGAATTTAACACCAGCGGAGTAATGGGGTTTACATAGGGTATTACAAAAGGCTGTGCAGAGAGATCGCCTGCGAGATGCTCACAGAGATCCAGTGCTGGATTAAAGGAATTCCAGCTGGAGATAAGCATCACCATCGGTTTTGTGGTGTTGGCAATGATTTCAAGAACACCGAGAATATCAGCTGTTTCAGGGGGACGATCCTGGATCACCCCCGGAGTTGATATAAAATCATAGGCGTTTAGATTATGGCCGAGGCCAGCGGCATCAGCCATATGATGGCGGTAAAAAGGCTGAATGTCATTTGTAAATGGATCCTGATAATGGAGATTGGTGACACCAATCCCAAAAACTGCATCTTGAGTGCCATCCCCTTTCAGTTCAAAACAGGGACTGCCCAGACGATCATAAACCTGTATGTTAGATGGCGCTGCATTGATAGCCCATTGGACAAG
Source organism: uncultured Myxococcota bacterium (assembly GCA_964196355.1). Classification (GTDB taxonomy): domain Bacteria; phylum Desulfobacterota; class Desulfobulbia; order Desulfobulbales; family Desulfocapsaceae; genus Desulfomarina. Next base: position 2,837 of record CAXMTO010000032.1, on the reverse strand, counting down.
ATCTTTGGGGATTTGGACGCGGTTGTCGCCATGGCTTTTTCCCAGGGCCTTTTCGAACAGATGTCTGGCCCCCTGATCATCGACAGCCACGCCAGTCTCTTCAAGGATTGAAAGGGCATCATGATGGACCTTTTCAATTTGTTCCCGGGTCATGACCCTTATTTGTGGTTTCAAGTCAAACATGGATAACATTACTCCTTTTCAGCGGTAACCAATAGTTTGTTAAACTGTCAGATAATCAGTAGGAAAAAGCCTGTTTACATCGATACCGCTCACGGCACTCGCCAGATGATGCTCCATTGCGAGACCCGCTTGTTCGCCATTTTTATCCTCCAACAACTGGACGATCTTTTGATGCTCTGCCGGAGAGGTGTTGTAAACCTCTACCAATTGATAGAAAGGGTCAAACAGGATCAGAAAAATAGTTGTTTTCTGTAGTAGCTCTTTGACGTAATGAAACAGCACCCGGTTCCCCGATTTTTCGGCAATTTTCAGGTGAATGGCGTTATTGATCTCATAGTACAGATTCAGTTCCCTGGCCTGGAAAATATCTTTTTCTTTCTCGATTAATGTGTAGAGTTCGAGAAAATCTTCGGGGCCGAGTTCCATGGCAGCCAGAGATGTAGCCGTCTTTTCAAGTTGGGCCCGTACAAGGAAAGACTCCTGAATTTCCTTTAAAGATGGGTTGACCACGGAGGTACCTTTATTGGGAGAGTATTCAGCCAACCCCTCAAAAACCAATCGTTTGACAGCGCCCTTAACTGTAGCCCGACTCATCTTCAAACTCTTGGATAAAGAGACTTCTTTAAGCTTGCTCCCTTTTTTGATATACCCTTTACTGATCGCAATCTTAACTTTACTGTAGGCCAAATCTTCTAAAGTAACGGCCACTTATCTCTCCTTCGGCACGATTTTGGTAGAGCTATGTGATACATATATCCTATTATTTGTTAAAGGATATGAGCCAGGAATTGTCGTGTTCGCGCTTCTTTGGGATTATTGAAAATAATATCCGGAGGTCCTTCCTCAACCCAGCATCCCTCATCCATAATCAAGACGCGGTCTGCCACATCCCGGGCAAAATGCATCTCGTGGGTGACCGCAATGATGGTCATGCCTTCCTTGGCCAGCCGTTCCATTACTTCCACGACTTCACCAACAAGTTCAGGATCCAGGGCCGATGTCGGTTCGTCAAATAACATTACCTCCGGTTTCATGGCAAGGCTTCTTGCTATGGCAACCCGCTGCTGCTGGCCGCCGGAGAGACGAGAAGGATGTTCATCCCGTTTATCCGTCAACCCTACCCAGTCGAGAAGCTCTTCTGCATAAAGGATGGCCTGCTTTTTGTCCTGGCCTAACACTGTTATCGGTCCTTCAATAATGTTTTCCAAGGCTGTCATATGAGGGAAGAGATTAAACGCTTGAAAACACATACCTGTTTTTTTACGAATCTCCAGAATCTGGCTTGCCCGCTTTTTATCACTTTCTCCGGCATTAATGACAACATTATCCACTTCAATGGTTCCGGCTGTGGGTTCTTCAAGAAAATTAATACAACGAAGAAGCGTACTTTTACCTGATCCTGATGCCCCCAGAATAACAACCGTCTCACCTTTGTTCACCTGAAGGTCAATCCCACGAAGTACATGCAGGGTTTTGCCAAATACCTTGTGAACATTGGTAACTTTTACCATGGGCGTTGAACTTTTCATCATGATACCCTCCTGTCGCCCTTGGCCAGATGTTTTTCGAGTTTCTCCTGGGCAAACTGCAAAAGGCCACACATGATCCAATAGATAATAGCCACCATGATCAGCATTTCCAGGGATTGAAAATGCCTTCTACCTACTTTTATGGCTCTGTAGGAAAGTTCCCATACCCCCATGAGGGAAACAAGGGAAGAATCCTTGATCATGGCAATAAACTCATTTGAAACCGGTGGAATGATCACCCGCAGTGCCTGGGGAAAGATAATTCTTTTCATGGTCTGGGTGGAGGTCATACCCAGAGCCTTCGCTGCCTCTGTCTGGCCGATTGTAATGGACTGAATACCGGCACGGACGGTTTCTGTCATATAGGCACCATAGCAGACCCCAAGAGCAAGTATGCCTGCCGGAACCGCAGGAAGAGTAAATAAACGCTGTATTCCCGGTATCCCAAATTCTTCAAGTGCTTTACCTACCTGCGGCAGGGCCAGGTACCACATGTAAACCTGAACCAGAAGAGGGGTCCCCCGGATAAGAGATACATAGGATGTGGCAATACTGTTGAAAACAGGGTTTTTGGAAAGCCGGCCGAGGGCTCCCACCACTGCAAGAATGCAGGCCAGAGATATGGCCAGAAATGCAACCAGAAACGTATATCCACTGCCTGCGAGAACAAAGGGAAGCCACTTTGCCATAAACTTGAAATCAAGCCCCAGAACAATCAAAAATACCAGCGCCAACAGAATTAACACACCGAAAGCAATGGTTATTTTTTGTTGGTACCTTATTTTTTTTGTTTCAATTTTCTTCAGAACACGCCCGGCTTCCGGGGGAATACCAGTTACTTCAGGATGCATTGCTTTATCCTTCATTCACTGCTCCTTTAGTACCTTACTCCAGAAACCCTGTCAGTCTTTTCAGTACCCCCTTGAGGGGTATAAAAAACAAGGAATTGAGTAATGTGTTTTGCAATTATGCGGTTACATATACCACCAAGGTACTTATACCCATCAAGCTGGTACTGAAAAGAGTACAGGAAATTTTACCGTTTACCGGTGTTGGCTTGGTGGTGGGTGTGGGTACATGGTATGGGAAAAACAGAAGCGGTTTGTATAACTAGCCAAGGTGAAT
>CAXMTO010000031.1:0-7635 GCA_964196355.1 uncultured Myxococcota bacterium | reverse complement strand
ACCAAAGGCCAGCAGATATGATCACATCCGGAGTCTCACTGCGTTCGCTTACCTGCAGCGTCGCTACCCCAGCAAACATAGACTACTATAGTTCACTGGGGTGCTTCTTGAATATGTAATCATCTTTGCTGGTGAGAAATCCGGGCTAAGCATAATTTCATATGATATTTTGATAATGGGCAGATTACGTGGAAGTGAAAGCTTGATAACAGTTCATGCCAGGGAGAAGAGAGATGAATGCAAAAAAGATAATTCATGTTGTTAGTTGTCACGCGGAAGGAGAAGTGGGTGATGTCATAGTCGGAGGCGTTTCGCCACCTCCCGGAGAATCGATCTGGGAGCAATCACGCTGGATTGCGAAAGATCAAAAGCTCAGAAATTTATTACTCAATGAGCCGCGAGGCGGTGTTTTTCGACATATTAATCTTCTGGTCCCACCGAAAGATCCACGAGCTCAGATGGGATGGATAATCATGGAACCGGAAGACACTCCACCGATGTCGGGCTCTAACTCTATATGTGTTTCCACTGTTCTACTGGAGACAGGAATTATCCCCATGGAAGAACCAGAAACGAAGATGACCCTGGAAGCCCCTGGTGGGTTAATTGAAGTGGTGGCGAGTTGCAGGAATGGTAAAGTGACTCGTGTTCAGATTCGTAATGTGGCTTCATTTGTCGATAAGTGTGACATACATCTTGAAGTTGAGGGGGTTGGCACGCTGAAGGTTGACACAGCATACGGCGGAGATAGTTTTGTCATTGTAAGCAGGGGACAATTAGGTTTTTCCCTGGATCCGAGCGAAGCACGAGAACTTGCCGAAGCTGGAATAAAGATCACTAATGCTGCGAATGAACAACTAGGGTTTTTTCATCCTCAAAACCCAGCCTGGGATCACATCTCTTTTTGTCAGATAGCCGCCGAACTGAAACAAGAAAACGGTATTTGGGTGGGTAAAAACACAGTCGTGATTCAGCCGGGGAAACTTGACAGATGTCCCACCGGAACCGGCTGTTCAGCGAGAATGGCTCTATTGCATCATAAAGGATTGCTGAAAGTCGGAGAGCAATATATTGCAGAGTCGATTCTCGGCTCACGATTTTATTGCTCAATCGAGAGCACAACATCTTTAGGTGAAAAGGATGCCATCTTTCCACTTATCTCAGGGCAGGCCTGGATAACGGGAACACATCAACACATTCTGGATTCCACAGATCCCTGGCCAGAAGGATATAAGCTTTCCGATACCTGGCCGGTAGCTAAAGGTAAATCCTGCCTTTAGCGGTTTTTTTGCCCTTTTTTCCCTTTCTTTTTTTTCTTTCCTTCTTTTTTGCCCTTTTTTGTCTTTTTGACAGAAGTCTTCTTGTCCTTTTTCTTCTTACTCTTCTTCTTCCCCTTCTTTTTTTTCTCTTTTTTTACATCTATGGTGGAAATTTCGGGTTCTGCTGCTTCGGGAATGGGCACAGGTGTTTCCTCTATCTCTTTTTCTTCTGTCTGTGGGAAGAGTTCTTCCGGAAACAGATCCATTCCTTTCGTTTTGAAGAGACGAAGGAGATATCGGAGCTGGCCGAGTGTGAGTGAACTGAGTTCGTAACTTTTCGCCTGGGTGTGTCCGTCGTCCAGCAGAAGAAGTGCCTGTGCTCTCTGACTCACTAACACCATATTAAGTGCTGCAATTTTTATACATAAATCTCTTTCGTCCTGAGTCAAAAATTTTCCAGTCGTGGCTGCCATACTCCCCCCCTCATTCAGTGAATAAAATATTTTTTACAAATTGATTTTAAAAACTGTATTAACATACCCTAAAGTTGCCCGGGAAAGAACAAATTCCTACAGAAATATTTTATGATTAATGCTAGTGTGGTCTCGGGTCTTGTATAATGCAGGATTGCGAACCGAAAAGACTGTTTTCAAACTCGAATGCATGCAGGAATTCCATAAGATAATTCCTCTCATTGACAGGGCTTTTCAATCTCAGTGGCTGGTTATTGGCTCTTTGCAGTCTCTACTGAAGAAGAACAGAAATGAAGTATTTTACTAGCTAACATCCCACAAGGGGGTATAAGTACCTTTCGCAGATTAATCTTCTTGTTTTTTATGAACGAAAATAATCTGCAAGGTACTAATGGCTAAAAGCCAATTTTGCCCGAAAGGCATTATGTACTGCAGAGGAAGATACCATGAGTGTCAAAGTCAGACAGCTTTATCGAAAAATTGATGAAAACCGAGCCTATTGTTTTAATATTGAATCTAAGCGACTTCTGTTTGAAGACGAGATACATCGCCTGCGGCTCATTCTCGCCGATGGATTTCTGCTGGATTCAGTCTCTTTAGAGCCGATTCTGGAGGGGGCACGGGTAGTTGAAATGGGTCCCCGTCTGAATTTTGCAACTGCCTGGTCGTCAAACATGGTTTCGATCTGCCGGGCTACCGGTCTGGATGTGGTTACTCGCGTAGAGCGGTCACGAAGGTATCTCGTTCCTGAGGATGCTGATATAGAAGAGTTTATTAATAGAAATCATGATCGAATGACTGAGTGTCACTATCCCGTTCCACTGTCCACATTTGAGACGGGAGTTGTGCCCGAACCAGTATATGAGGTTGACCTTCTCTCCAAGGGGCGGGACGCCTTTGACGACATTCCCGGTATATCCATGGATGAGTGGGATCGTAATCTCTACTACGACTATTTTGTTAAAAATCAAAAGCGTAATCCTACCATTGTTGAGATTATGGATCTCAATAACGCAAATTCAGAACATTCCCGGCACGGATTTTTCAAAGGCAGGCAGGTAATAGACGGCATTGTGAAGGAGAGCACCCTTTTTGATCTGGTGACAGACACTCTTGACGCAAATCCCAAGGGATCTGTTATTGCCTTTAAGGATAACTCCAGTGTAATTGCCGGTTATGATATAGAAACGATTATGCCGCAGCGGCCGGGAGTTTGCTCTCCTTTTGGCCCAGCATCGGTTCGCTATAATCCGCTGTTGACAGCAGAGACACATAATTTTCCCACCGGCGTTGCTCCTTTTCCCGGTGCCGAGACAGGGACAGGCGGCAGGATTCGGGACGTCCAGGGAACCGGTAAAGGTGGCCTGGTTATTGCGGGTACTGCGGGATACTGTGTCGGCAGTCTGAATATACCTGGGTATGAACTGAGCTGGGAAAGTGATTACCCGCATCCAGGCAACCTGGCTTCACCTCTGGAGATTGAGATTGAAGCGAGTAACGGTGCTTCCGACTATGGGAATAAGTTCGGTGAACCGCTTATTCTGGGTTTTACCAGATCCTTTGACATGCGTTTTGAAAACGGTGAAAGGTGGGGATTTTTAAAGCCGATCATGTTTACCGCCGGCGTTGGCCAGATTGACAATCTGCATACTGAAAAGGAAAAAGAAGAAAAGGGGATGCTCATTGTTCAGATAGGCGGGCCTGCCTATCGAGTAGGTTTTGGAGGCGGTGCGGCATCCAGCATGATGCAGGGTGAGAATGAATCAAACCTTGATTTCAATGCGGTTCAGCGGGGTGACGCTGAGATGGAGCAGAAGATGAATCGCGTCATCCGTGCCTGCAACGAGATGGGAGACAAGACCCTGGTTGATGTTATCCATGACCAGGGGGCCGGTGGCCCTGCCAATGTATTGAAGGAGCTGGTCGAAAAATCCGGTGGAACGGTCGAAATTCGAAATATCAGGGTGGGTGACCCAACCATGTCCGTATTGGAAATCTACGTGGCAGAATATCAGGAGCGGACCGGATTTTTGATCAGGCCTGAAAATATTGAGCAATTCCAGGCAATCTGTGAACGGGAAAAGGTGAACTGTGAACTCCTGGGCGAAGTGACAGGAGACTTGAGGTTTGTTCTTCACGATGACCTGGATGATTCGACACCGGTAGATATAGACCTTGATGCTCTGCTCGGCGATATTCCCCAGAAAACCTTTGAAGACAAGACTGTTTCTGCCGGAAACAGGCCGGTATCTCTCCCGGACGAAATGACGGTGGCTGGTGCCCTGAAAGATGTGCTTCGGCTTGTGTCAGTTGGTTCAAAGAGGTTTTTAACCAATAAGGTTGACCGAGCAGTCACAGGACTTGTGGCCCAGCAGCAGTGCTGCGGTCCTCTGCAGCTCACCGTGGGCGATGTCGCTGTAGTAGCTCAGAGCCATTTTGGCCATACGGGGATTGCCACGGCAATAGGCGAACAGTCTGTCAAGATGCTGGTTGACCCCGCCGCCGGGGCAAGAATGGCAGTAGGCGAGACACTGACCAATCTGGTTTGGGCCAGAATTGGAGATCCGGAACAGATTAAGTGCTCAGCCAACTGGATGTGGGCCCCAAAGCTCCCCGGAGAGGGTGCAGCTATCTACGATGCGGCTCAGGCGATGCGGGATATAATGATTGATGTCGGAATGGCGGCGGATGGCGGGAAGGACAGCCTTTCCATGGCAACTATGGTCGGTGATGAAACTGTTAAATCTCCCCGTGAACTTGTTATTTCAGCTTATGCAGCAGTACCTGATATCAAAAAAATTATCACTCCTGATATTAAATATCCGGGTTCTGTTCTGCTTTTCATTGACCTGGCCGGCGGCCGTAACAGGCTGGGAGGCAGTGCTCTGGTCCAAGTCCATCGACAGGTCGGGGATGAGAGTCCCGACGTTGACGATCCAGCTCTGTTAAAGAACAGTTTCAGGGCGGTACAGGAGCTGATAGCAAAGGGGTTGATAACTGCCGGGCATGACAGAAGTGATGGTGGTCTGATTACGACTGTGCTTGAGATGGCGTTTAGCGGAAACTGCGGGATTAAATTGAGTCTGAGCGGTGCCGATACTGTATTTGAAACACTTTTTTCTGAAGAACTTGGTCTTGTTGTTGAGTGTAGAGAGGAGAACCGAAGCGCAGTTGAAGAGGTGCTTTCCCAGGCAGAGGCGGTTTGTGTGGAGCTTGGCAGGACGACTGAAGAAAAACAGATTTTAATCGACTATAACAACAGATCTGTTCTCGACGAAAAAATGGTGGTTTTGAGAAGCTGGTGGGAGGAGACCAGCTATCAACTCGATAGACTGCAGGCCGATCCTGCCTGTGTTGATCAGGAAAAAGAAAATATCTACGATCGTAAGGGGCCCTCCTATCATTTGGCTTTTACACCGGAGCCGGCACCCCCTGAACTTTTAACACGATCTGATAAACCTAAGGTTGCCATCCTGCGCGATGAAGGATCAAACTCTGACAGGGAAATGAGTTCAGCCTTTTATGCAGCCGGTTTTGAGCCCTGGGATGTCTGTATGCAGGACCTGCTTACGGGTGTGGTCAGTCTTGAACAATTCAGAGGGCTTGCCGCGGTCGGTGGTTTTTCTTATGCAGATGTTCCGGAGTCTGCTAAAGGGTGGGGAGCAACCATTCTTTTCAACCCTCGCCTGAAAGAGATGTTTCAAGACTTTTACAGTCGCCCGGATACCTTTACCCTCGGCGTCTGCAACGGATGCCAGCTTTTTGGGCTTCTCGGCTGGGTGCCGGAACAGGGGCTTGCGGCAGAACGGCAGCCTCGCTTTGTCAAAAATAGCTCCGGCCGCTTTGAATCGCGCTGGACCACAGTGAAGGTTCAGAACAGTCGAGCCGTGATGCTGAAAGGGATGGAAGGGCTGGTTTTCGGCATTCACGTTGATCACGGTGAAGGTCGACTCCATTTTCCCGATGAGACGATGCTGGACAAGGTCAAAAAAGAGGGATTGGCTCCGCTGGTCTATGCTGACGATAGTGGAGAAGCAACCGAGAAGTATCCGTTTAACCCAAATGGCTCCCCTGAGGGGTTGGCTGGTCTCTGCTCCCCCGACGGCAGACATCTGGCCCTGATGCCTCACCCCGAACGTGTATTTTTACCCTGGCAGGCACATTATCTCCCGGCTGAGATGAAAAATCTCAAGGTATCCCCCTGGATGCAGATGTTCAGGAATGCATATGAATGGTGTCAGGCTAAGCAGGAGAAAGAATAACGCTGAATTGAATTATCGGCTTTCAGGTTTTTCCCGAGACATTTGTTTTTCCCGCATTATTTTCAGGATGGTTTTATCCGTCTGGATCATGCCGTCATGGCTGAGCTGTCCCATATTCTGGATAGTTTTCTGGGTAGAATTGCCAATAATGCCGTCGGTATCCTGGACATTTACTCCCTGGAGTGAAAAGAGTGCGGCCTGTACGGCTGCTCCTGCAGCAGTGGTGAGTTTTATTGCACAACCGGCTTTAGCTCCGTCACAGATAACACCGGCAAGATCTTCCAGAATATTTTTGATTGCTCCTTCCATGTGGACGGCATCTCCGCCCATCAGGTAGGTGATGCCCGCGGTAGCGCCTGCTCCGGCGGCAACAGAACAGCCGCAGACCGCAGACAGCCTCCCCGTATGAGCCTTGACATAAGCAGTAATAATATGGCTGAGTCCAATTGCCTTGAGGACCGTTTCCCTGTCGTGGTCAATAAAGTCCTTCACAGCCCAGATAGGCAGGATAGCGGTGAGACCATGGTTGCCGCTCCCCGCTGAGCTCATTGCGGGCAGATTAACACCTCCCATACGTGCATCGGCTGCGGCTGAGGTGAGTCTTTTGGCAGAAGCGGACATGTCCTTCACCATGAGTTTCTGCTTCAGAAGACGGTCTATTGCTTTGCCGATCCCAAGTCCAGTGCCGTATTTCAGGCCGTGTGTTGCCAGAGCCAGATTGTGAGTCACACCTTCTTCCAGAAAGGCCAGATCATCTTCATCCAGATCATCGGTCAGCTCAATGATATCATCAAGAGTGAGTCCAATCAGCCATGTCTCGAGTTGTGCCAGTGGGTGGATAGTACCATTTTGGGCCGATTTTGAGATCAGAGAGGAGTCACGAACCGCCTTGCCGTTTAATGTAAGACTGACAATATTGTCGTGAAGGTCGACAATAAGAGATTCAGCAACTTCCGTTCCTGCCGTTATTTTTGTCTGCACATAGAGTCCGGACTCTTCCCGGAGGTTGACTTTGACGCTGCCTGCATCAAGGAGTCTGGTTGCTTTTTTTATAGACTCTTCACTGAGACCGGCAAGCACCTCAAGTCCTCTGTCTGGAGCTCCTCCATAGGCCCCAAGGGCTGCTGCAGTATCAAGGCCCTGCATATCGCCACTGCCTGCAATTGTAACAGCCATACCGTTTTTATAGATATTAGGGTCAATCCAGATCTCAATGGTATCAAATTCCTTTTCCTGCAAAAGGGATGCGGCCGCTGCTGCACCAAGAGCGATTGCAACGGGTTCTGTACACCCAAAGGCTAAAGCGACCTCAAGTTTTAAAATATCTTTAACTGTGAATTTCATAAAAATGTCTCTGATATGGTTGGTGATTTATTCCTGTTCAGGGCGACCCGTAACTGAGCCTCCAGCTCCAGCTGGAAATAAACTATAATTGTATGGAATTCTTTCCCTTTGCGGTCGACATGCATACAGCTTATATGCCTGGATAATGAGTGTTGCTTCCCAGGGTTGAAACTTTTTAAATAGCCAGAATAAACTCTATCTCGATGTTGGAACCAAGAGGCAAGGCCGCAACCTGTACCGTTGAACGCGCAGGAGGTGCCTCCTGAAAATGCTCGCCGTAGGCTGCGTTTACCGCTT
>CAXMTO010000030.1:0-12719 GCA_964196355.1 uncultured Myxococcota bacterium | reverse complement strand
CACCCCAAGGGCATTTCCTGCGGGGCCCTCTGGCTCTCTGACATTCTTTGATTTAAACAACTACTGGCTACACTACTATTCGATTATTTAGCGACTCTTAGTATTCCCTCTCTTTTTAGAGGGAATACTTTAGAGAAGCTTATCCCCTTTTGGGGACGTGATTTTATATGAAGTTAAAGTGTAATGATTTTAATTTTTAACTTTACACTTTTAACTCTCACCTGTTTTTTCGGTGATCATAGCGAAGAGGTTCCACCCGTTCCCATTCCGAACACGGAAGTTAAGCTCTTCAGCGCCGATGGTACTGCATGGGAGACTGTGTGGGAGAGTAGGTCGTCGCCGTTCTTTATAGAAAACCCCTTTGGGCTTATGCTCAATGGGGTTTTTTGCTTTGTGCCGTCTCTAAATTATGCCCATACTCAGATTACACGATCTGACTTTCAGCGGCTTCTTTTAGGACCTGCAGCAAATGCTCAACAGCAGGCCTGTCACCCGGGCCTTTGCTTATGTGATGAAGGCGAACACGGCCATCCGCATCAAGTATCACATTTCCTCCTCGCTGCTGGATATCTCCTTCCCCTTTTTGCGGCAATCTTCCTCGCAAAAGTTCTTTGAAGTAGGCCTTCCAGGTTCGATAGCCCCAGATATCCCAGAAACCTGCTGTCCTCATACCAAAATAACGATAGAGAATTTTCTGGTTATCCAGCAGGATCGGCCACTCCAAAGAGGAGGCCTTCACATAATTCCGTGTTGATTCGGTTGTCTCAAAACTAACTGCTAAAACCTGAACCCCTACTTCTTCAAACTCTTTTCTCCGTTGGTGCAACTGCACCAGATGTCCAAGACAGGGCAGTCAGCCAAGATGGCGAAGAAAGACTAGAAGAGTCCATTTTCCCTTCCATTGTTTTATATCTATCTTTTCCCCATCCAGATCATACAAATCCGCTGAGGGTAAAATTTCACCAACTCTGTCATTCTCTCTTCCCATAGCCTCTACCTTATTAATGAAAACGTCATAACTATAATAATGATATAAAATAATTGTGGATGTTTTGTGACTACATCCTGTTCTTAGTTTCTTGTTTTTTATTGTAGTGTTTCTGGAGTAAGGTACTAAGAGTTGGATCGCCCGGAAAAACCTTGAGGAGTTTCTAGTGCACCATATCTATGACTGATTCTGGCGGTAGAGGTGGGTTTAAAACTGCCATGCTGCGGTGCATGAGGGATGCAACCACAGCATGGGGAAACTGAAGGAACAAAGCTGCTAACTGACTATCTTGTCATAATAACCTTTCAAGTCATTATTCAAAAAGCCTTGAATTTTAACCAGAGATCGTCCATATCCACTCCAAATATCCCGAACAGAGAGGGCAGCAAGATTCTCTTTGGCCTTACTTTCCATTTTTCTCCACAGATTTCTTCTATAGTCATTATCAATCCTGACAAGATCAGTACCGTTGGCAAGTACCTTTTTTTGCATCTGTGGATATGCTATTTTACTGAAACTGATTGCCCCTATAGCGAGAGTAGCCAGTCCAAATATAGCTGGAACCACAAGATTACTCAAAGAGAACGTACCGGTACGAACAGCAGTTATCAGGGTGCTTTCTGGAAAGGAAATCAAGCTGTTCAACAGCACGTCCCCAAAAAGAAAAAGCAGGAGGGCGACAGCGCTTGTGATCTTAGAGATCTTCCATGAAACCTTCTGGCATCTCATCGTAAAACCGGACACAGCCTCGGCAACTATTTGTAACTCATTAACCTTACGATCAATATCTTCTAATATATGGTTAATTCTAAAACCCGGCGCATTATTGATTTTTTCTATCAGTTCACGCCTTTCCTGAGGCCACCCTTCCACAACGGACCCAGGTCCAATAGCGGTCGGCGAATAGGTCAGATAAATATGAGGGATATCTTTCCGACCGGTCATTTGTGACATATTCCAGCAAAGCGTACCATACGAACGGGTGAAGTCGCTGAGACTATCACATTCGTCAATTCTGCTCATCACAAAGACAATACGATCCTCACCGGATTTTTCTGGCAGGGTATTCCTTATGGCATTGTATGATTCCTTTATTGTACCCGCTTTATGGGGGTCAAACATGAGAACGATGAGATCAGCCATTTTAGCAAGGTCACCAAGGACGGCCATATAGTCATATCCTCGATCCTTCTCACTTGTGGCATCAAGCATACCAGGGCTGTCAATAATTGACATATTCTCCAGCATTGGACTGTCAATATGCTTCATACACATATGTGAAATCAGACGCTCACCATATTTTTTAAACTGACCAAAGGGCATATTGGAATCGCTGACCAGCGTAGAACCGGGAACTTCAGAGATGTCAACACCAACGTCAGATGTTATCACAGTAAAAGAATCATCAGTTGGCGCCTGACCAGTTCTTTGAATATCCTGGCCCACAAGTTCATTGATAAGAGTTGACTTTCCCGAAGAATAATTGCCAATAACAAGAACCATGGGCTTCCATTTCATGGTTGACTCAAGTGCACTGAAATCCATCTTATACCGGCTAAACAGTGGGGCCAATCGCTTCTTCACCTTTGTCTGTAACTGTTTTTGCAGTTCTTTTTCATTCATTACTTAACTCACATTGTTTTTAATTTTTTAACAATATATCAGCCAAAATGGCCCTTAAATTGACAACAACTCTCGACCTCAATGATTTTTTATGCTGGTACATAAACCGCAAATGAAAGGAGGATGTTATTCCTCTCCACTGCACTTGGATGCAAAACTGTTGACTATTGTATTCCTGTCAGCGATTGATAGATAAATTTATAATACCTGATACATACACCACACAAATGGTGGATATTAATATTAAGGTACTCCTTTGACCCAACAGAGTGCATAACAGTACAGAACTTACAAACGCACCAAAAAAAATGCCAGAGTTTTTTGTTAATTTTTATAATTTCGCTTGTAAACAAGGGAGGGACTGTTGTTCCGGTTGATATGCTAGCCCGGGTTTCTCATGAACATTTGATTTGAATCTCAATATCAAGAACTGATTAGAAGTTTGTCAAACCCGCAGATACCAGACTGTATTTTGTTTCAAATTAAAAAGTTCACCTTCGGGCCAACAGATTTTTCCGCAGCTGCTTCGTTGCCGTACATTTGCAGTAGCTTACTACAGCTTCATGCCCGGCGCCTTGACCTTTGAAAAACTTTGTTGGTGAGAAATCCGGGTTAGTCAGTGAATTTCTTTCCTAGGCACCCTAATGACAGTACCGGCTCCCGTCAAGATTCACTCCTGATGCGTCGCCATGATTATCGGAAAAATTCGTCCTCCAACATTATGTGTCAGAAGCAAGTATTCAAGAAAGCAGATGCATTTTTACCCTGAATTGTTCATAATGGGGCGCCCATAAGATATTTTTTTCTACCCCACATTCACAAAATGAAAACTTCTGCTTCTCACTTAAACGGAACACTTTTTATTGTACCGACTCCCATTGGTAATCTTGAAGATATTACCCTCCGGGCTATTCGTATTTTAAAAGAAGTAGATTTGATTGCCGCGGAAGACACTCGGCATACACAAAAACTCCTCAACCATTTTGACATCCGGACCCCGACGATAAGTTACTATCGTGAAAAAGAAGCCCAGAGAGGAGCAGAAATAATTAATAGACTGAAAGCAGGACAAAATGTTGCTCTTGTCAGTGATGCCGGTACCCCTGCGATATCAGACCCCGGTTCTGTTTTGGTAGAGTATGCTCATGAAAATAATATCAAAATAGTTCCCCTGCCCGGCCCCTCTGCCCTCACAACTGCTCTTTCTGCAGCAGGTTTTGGATATGCTGAATTCCTCTTTCTCGGTTTTTTACCTTCAAAAAAAAATCAGAGAAAGAAGTCTCTCAGCGCTCTTGTCAACTGTTTATACCCTGTTGTCCTCTACGAGTCTCCACACCGTATATCCGCACTCCTGGAAGATGCCCTTGACATCTTTGGCAATCGACAAACCTTCTGGGCAAGAGAATTGACAAAAAAATTCGAAGACCTGCAGCGTTCTGATCTGCAGACACTTCTTGAAAGAGCCAGCTCTGGAAAAAACAGAGGAGAGTTTGTACTTATCGTATGTCCGGGCCCAAAAGAGGAGATCAAAGGAGAGACTGTTGAAGAGTTGATCCAGTGGTATCGTGATAATGCAGAACTCTCATTAAAAGACGTGAGTAAACGCATTGCCAATGATCTCGGAGTATCGCGCTCCCAGGTTTATCAGAAAGCACTGGAGCTCTGGCATATATAGGACTGGCCCCGATACAGGGAATTCTGTTCAGTGCCCTCTTGAGAAGTGCAGTAAAGGTAAATAAGGGGTAAAGGCTTCATTCCAGATAATAAGATTTTTCATTCACATTCAAAATGAAACGTATACAGACATCAATCACACCCGATGGAAAGTTCTACTACGGTATCCATAAACCATCCTATTCAGTACAAAACCAACGTCAGGATACTGTTTCACAAAATCTTGGCCACGATATGCAGGGAAACCCTGTTGACAATAAGAGAAATTTCCCCGATGGGAAAGTCGAGGTAGAAAACGGCGATTGGATTTTTGAAATACCAAACCCATTTCCTTTTAAAGGTAGAACGTATATAGACAAGGAGTGGGCTGACTCGAGCGCCGACAATCCAGAGAAGATACGATTACCTGATCCCAAACCGGTATCTCTGACGCAGACTTTAAAAAAATGTAGTACGAAAGACACTCTTTTTGAGCACCTCCCCCCTCCCCTGCTTTTGGCACTGGCTACCTGTTCCACGGATCCAGAAGATCTAGTGAAACTTGCAGAACTTTCCTCTGAAATTGAAAAAAACAGCGCCGGAACCCCGATCGGACTTCGCTATGAAACTGACCCCGGCAATAAGGTGATCCCGATCATTCACAATCGTCCACTTTTTGAAGCAGTGGCAAACAATCACCACCTCCCGGACAGCTACAAAATTGTCATGGTGATACGCCCAGGTGCCCAGGGTGGCAGCGAAATCGTCGGTGAATGGGAGAAAGACAAAAATACCCATATTTTCGAATATCTACGGAAAAACTCTTACATACCGTGGGGCCATTATGCTGCCAACATGGCTGGTGATGCGATCCGTTATTCCATTGGCGCCCTCAGTTTTCCCGATCTTCAGGGGCTGAGGCATCTTTATTATCAACGTACGTATATGAGAGCTGCCGGGGACCTTGGCATTGCCCTATCAGAGCATAAACGCAGATATACCAGGGATGAACTGGAAATGTTGAGGATAAAAATCATTTCCGCTCCCACCTTTGTTAATTACTCCTCCTCCACACTTTGGGGCTGGAATTTTGGTTTCGATTACGCTCCCACTCTTTACCGGCTTCACGCATCTCACCAACAGATTCATCAGCAGTACGCATTGGTTCCGGATCAGGTCGCAGCATATAAAGAAGGTACAGACAAACCAGTTTCCATGATCCCCACTTATGCATGTGGGGATCTAATCACCGACCTGATTGAGGAATACAACGCCCAACATAGCAGTGATTTTTTCATGGACTATAGAAAGGCTATAAACACCAACAGGCGGATGGATTCCCGCGATGACCTGGAGTCAAATCTCGTGGTGTGGAGCGATGAAAAGGCGATGCTCTTTGTTCCCAAAGCACAGACATCCCAGTGGGAATTACAGTTGATGACTCTACCCGATGAAGATGGCACCCTTGCCGGAAATATTTTTGAAACCAACAGTGGTCAGCGACAATCACTGGATACCGGTATACTTATGGCTCAAAAAGCACTTGCGGGGCTGGGAGCAAAAATGGTCACCTCCATAGAATATTCCAAACGGCCCGGAAGAAACCACACACTGCATCAACCATTGCTATATGCATTTCTACCACGTCTGCCGAAATCACCCGGTGCCTTCAGTGAGGCACAGCTGAGATTTATAAACGGCCATTACCCGGAAGATTTTGCAAAAGTATGTCGTAATCAGCTCAAGGATGTACAGAGTGTAAAGAATAAGTAGATGTGTTTCAGTTTATCAGTTTTCGGTTATCACGTATTACAACGAACAGTCAAACGATCTTTGTTCTTGCAAGAGCAATTTTATGGCTTAGTATTGGTTACGAAAACAACATTTCGGGATGATCACCACCTGTACAATATAATTTATGATGGAGAAAAGAGAATGGAAGCAACCGGTTTTTTCGGCAACTGGGGAGGATCATATATACCTGAAATCCTCAATCAAACATTTAAACAGTTGAAAGCTGAGTACCAAAAAGCAAAAAATGACCCTGAATTCTGGCAGGAATATGTTGACCTGATGTCCACCTACTCCTGCCGACCAACGCCCCTTACCTATGCCGAAAATCTGACCAAGCACTTTGGTGGTGCGAAAATTTACATAAAACGCGAAGACTTGAACCATACAGGCGCTCATAAGGCCAACAATGTTATGGGACAGGGACTGCTCGTCAAAAGAATGGGGAAAAAACGGGTTATTGCAGAAACAGGAGCGGGCCAACATGGCATGGCGACAGCAACCATGGCCGCAAAGTTTGGTTTCGAATGCACCATTTACATGGGCGCAGTTGACGTCGAACGGCAACGTCCAAACGTTTTCTGGATGGAGAAAATGGGGGCTACAGTCGTTCCAGTCGAGGATGGTTCCCGTATCCTGAAGGATGCTATTAACGAAGCCTTTAGAGACTGGGTCAGTAATATCGACACGACTCATTACGTCTTGGGTACCGCCTGCGGTCCTGCACCTTTTCCGGAAATGGTTTCATGGTTTCAGTCAATAATAGGCTTGGAGGCAACAAAACAGATCGAAAGACAACACGGCAAACCGCCGGTAAGGATTTTTGCCTGTGTTGGCGGAGGTTCCAATGCCATGGGTATTTTTCAAGGATTTATGAAAAACAATGCGGTAGAACTCGTAGGTGTTGAAGCGGGGGGAAAGGGAATCGAGAGTGGTCAGCATGCCTCCCGCCTGTGCGGGAAGGACGCAAGCCCGGGCGTGGCACAGGGTTACAAAACAATGTTTCTTCAGAACGACGATGGCCAGATGCTTGAAACGCACTCCGTCGCGGCAGGTCTTGACTATGTCGGTGTCAGCCCGATACTTTCAGACCTATGGGAGAAAAAACGAGTTCGGTTTGAGTCAGCCACGGATAGAGAAGTTATAGAGGCGCTCGACCTTACCATGAAAATGGAAGGTATCATCCCGGCTCTTGAATCGGCGCATGCTTTTGTCCAGGCATTTAAAGAGGCTCCGCACCTGTCAACTGACGATGCGATTATAATCAATCAGTCCGGACGGGGTGACAAAGACATCTTCACGATAGCCCACGCATTTAATGACCCGTCATGGAAGGAATTCATAATCGCCTGCGCCAGGGAATACGAGAAATAACAAAAAATGTTCTCCTGAAAGAGATGGACCACACGGTAAATCACAATGATTTTAGAAGATAAATTACGTGCCCGACAAAAAAACAGCAGTATTCTGTTGATGACCCATATCGTCCTTGGATACCCATCTTTTGAGGTCAACAGACAGGTTATCAGCCAGATGGTACAAAACGGCGTAGACTGTATCGAGATGCAGATCCCCTTTTCTGAACCAATGGCAGATGGCCCCATTATCCTGAAGGCAAACCAGGACAGCCTGACGCAAGGGACAACCGTTGATGAGTGCCTGCAATTCGGCGCCGAAATGGCTTCCACCCACGATATTCCTTTCCTTTTTATGACCTATTACAACATCATCTTCAAATATGGGGAGAAACGGTTTTTTGAATCAGCAAAAAAGGGCGGTATTCATGGATTGATCGTTCCGGATCTTCCACCCGAGATGAGCCCTGATTTTTTCCGTTATGCAAAAGAACAGGAGATTTCACCGATACTCATATACACCCCAACCTCAACCGATGCTCGAATGACCGAACTCAACACCTTTGCGGATGGATTTATTTACTGTGTTGCCCGTCGTGGTGTTACCGGCGCTAAATCAGAATTTGATACTGCTTTCAGTGACTATCTTGACAGATGCAGAACTGCTACCGATCTTCCACTGGCAGTCGGCTTCGGCATCAGAGATAAAGAGGACGTCAGGGCAATAACCGGTGTAGCTGACATAGCTGTCATCGGCTCACGAACCATCCAACTGGTCGACGAAAAAGGACCGGAGGCTGTAGGGCCTTTTATTTCGAACCTGCGTTAGGCTCGTTTTAGCCTAGCCCGCATTTCTCATGAACTTTTTGATTTGAACCTCCATGTCAAGGAGTGGTTAGACGTTGACTAAAACCCTCAGATACCAGACTGTGTTTTGTTTCAAATTAAAAAGTTCTCCCTTCGGGCCAGCAGATTTTTCCGCAGCTGCTTCGTTGCCGAGCATTTGCAGTAGCTTACTACAGCTTCATGCCCGGCGCCTCGATCTGCGAAAAACTTTGTTGGTGATAAATCCGGGCTAGAACAACTCTTCATAAGCACCCATGTTCCCAATTAATACTAGAGGAATGAGTTAATGTCAGAAAACAGCACCTTCAGCAATGATCTTGGAACCCAAAATATCATATGGAATTTGAGCGATATATACACAGGAATAGATGATCCTAAGCTTTTTGCTGATATGGCCTGGTGCACTGATGAGGCCAAGAGTGTGCACACAGAATATTATGGCAGAGTTGCCGATCTCAACTCGGAATCCTTGCTCAACCTGATTTTTCGACTGGAAAAAATCGATTGCACCATTACCAAACTTGCCACATTCTCGTTTCTCAGCTTTACAACCCAGATTAATAACGCAGAAGCCGGCAGCCTCGACCAAAAGATCCATGAACTCGCTTCCAAATGCGGCTCCGAGACCATTTTCTTTGAGTTGGAATGGAATCGAATAGCAGAGCAAAAAGCTAAAGATATTCTACGTCATGAGCTCCTTGAGGGATACCGGCATTACCTCACTTCGATGAGAAGGTATCTGCCTCATCAACTCTCAGAAAAAGAAGAACAGCTTCTGCTGGAAAAAAAAGTTGTAGGCAGAAACAGTTGGACAACTCTTTTTGACAAAGTTTTTGGCAATCTTAAATTTGGTGACGAGGAAAGAACAGAAGAAGAGGTGCTGACAGATCTTTATCATGAAGAGAGGGAAGTAAGGCAAAAAGCTGCACGAGAAATGACCACTGGACTGAAGGAAGAAAACCACATCCTTACCCATATTTTCAATACCCTGGCTACCGATAAAATGGTTACTGATCGTATTCGAGGCCACGAAAGCTGGGTAAGTTCTATGAACCTGAGTAATGAATTGCAGGAGATAACTGTTGAGACACTGGTAGAAGCAGTCACTTCACGCTATGACATAGTCCATCGCTATTACCGTGTTAAAAGGGAATTACTTGGCCTTTCCGAACTACGGGATTACGACAGATATGCTCCCCTCCCTTCGCTTCCCGGCCAGAAGATCAGCTGGTCATCCTGCAAAGATACGGTGCTTACCTCTTTTACTGCTTTTTCCCCAAAACTTGCTGAAATTGCGGAAATGTTTTTCAGCAAAAGCTGGATTCATGCTCCAGTCGGCCACGGTAAACGCGGCGGTGCCTTTGCTCACCCCTGTGTCCCAGACCTTCACCCTTATGTGCTTGTCAATTACACTGGTAATTTAAGAGACGTTTCAACTGTCGCCCATGAACTGGGCCACGGCGTCCACCAGGTTCTCTCTGCGCAGCAGGGATACTATAACAGCGACACACCGCTTCCTCTTGCAGAAACAGCCTCCGTTTTTGCAGAACTCCTGGTTTTTAACAGTCAACTTGAACTGCTGTCAGACAAAGGAGAGATACGCGCGTTTATATGCCAGAAACTCGAATCAATTTTTGCCACAGTCTTCAGGCAGACAGCGATGAACAGATTTGAAGAACGTATGCATAGTTCCAGACGACTGGAAGGCGAGTTGAGCAGTGAAAGGTTCAGTCACCACTGGATGAAAACACAGCAGGCAATGTTTGGTGATTCTGTCACCCTGACCGAAGACTACTCTATCTGGTGGTCATATATCCCCCATTTCCTTTCAACACCCGGTTATGTCTATTCCTATGCTTTTGGGGAACTTCTGGTCCTGGCGCTCTATGGCATGTACCTGAAGGAAGGACAGCCATTTGTAGAAAAATATATAGAGCTGCTCTCCGCCGGCGGTTCTGCAACACCTTATGAGTTGCTCAAACCATTTGACATCGATCTGGACGATCCGTCCTTCTGGCAGATGGGGCTGGCGGTCATCGAGGATATGCTGGAACGTATCGAATAATTGAGTACCTGAGGCGGTTGGCGAGGTCAGGATTTCTTTAAACTTTTTGTTGCGCTCTTTTTATTGCGGCGCCAATGTGGATGAGTTATTTCAAACTTTTTTACTTTATAGTTGAGAGCACGCGGACTTATACCAAGTTTTATTGCAGCATTTTTCTGCACCCATAAGCATTCTCTCAGCACCCGCAGAATAAGATCCTTTTCCTGTTCTGCCAGGGAGTTTCTTTTTTCCAGATAATCTGAATGCTCTCCATTTCCGGCAGCATCCTCCTGATCTCCCCCTAGCCTGGCTTGTGTTTTTCCAGGCAGCGACAGGCTGTCAGACTGTATTTCAAGCCCGTCTTCCAGAATCACGGCTCGTTCTATAGTATTGGCCAGCTGTCTGATATTTCCAGGCCAGTCATGCGCCTGCATTATCGCCGCTACCTCTTCTGAAAAACTATTGATTTCGCGACGCATGGATGTGCAGCATTTCTTTAATAGAAGATTTGCCAGGGGTAAAACACATTCTCTCCTTTCTTTGAGTGATGGTAGTGCCACGGGCAAAACATTTATGCGGTAGTACAGGTCTTCACGAAACAGATCTAACTTCACCTGATGTACAAGATCTTTATTGGTGGCTGCAATAATACGTACATCTGAAAATATTGTTTTATTCCCTCCCACCCTTTCAAAGGATTTCTCTTCCAGCACCCTCAAGAGTTTAGTCTGCAATCCTAAATTCATATCCCCGATTTCGTCCAGAAATATTGTCCCGCCGCCAGCCTGCTCAAATCGGCCAATCCGTTGCTTATCGGCACTGGTAAAGGCACCTTTCTCATGACCAAAAAGCTCCGATTCAAGTAAATTTTCCGGAATGTTTGCACAATTGATTTTAACGAATGGTTTCTTTCTCCTGGGAGAGTTGAAATGTACCGTTCCGGATAAGAAGCTCTTTCCAGTCCCCGTATCTCCGGTGATCAATATTGTTGAATCAGTCTTGGCAAAACGTTTCAAGCTTCCAAGAATCTTTTTCATCCCCTTGCTCTCGGCGATTACCTCATCAAAATCATAGACAACATCCTGTTTCCTTCGATGATAGGCAATTTCAAAGCGCTGATCACGGATTTCAATGGCTTTGTCTACCGCAATATTGATCCTTTCCGGAGAAACCGGATGGACCAGGAAATCACTTGCTCCGTTGTTTATAGCCCTGACAATGAGTTCAGCTTTTTCAGATTTGCTTGTTAATATGATAGGTAAAAACGGATCTTTGCCATGGATCTCTTTTAGAAGTGCCATAGATTGACCATTTGATAAATCGATATCGAGAAACGCCAGATCATATTGCTGCGCTTTTATCTCTGCTTGAAATTCCCTCTTATTCGATTTACATGTTAGCAAACACCTGTCCTGCAAAGCAGACGTCATTCTGCGGGCGGTTGTTTCAAACGAATCATAAATGAGTATTTTATACATAGCCTTTGTATTACAATACAGTAAATGTTATTTCGAAATTGTAATTGCTTTATCTTATTTATACGAAAGAAAAGCCAATAAATCAAATAAAAGTGCATATTTTTTCAATGGACAACATATCCAGCTTCGAAACCCCAGCCCCTTCCTCTCTTGATGACTGCCCCAATGACGATGAGAAATGGATGAAGAAAGCCCTGATGGCCGCGACTGATGCAGGCACTCGAGGTGAGGTCCCAGTTGGGGCTGTTTTGGTTAAAGATGACAGAATCCTTTCCACAGGAGGTAACAGCCCCATAGGTCTGAGTGATCCTACAGCCCATGCTGAAATTGTTGCCATCCGTAATGCGGCGGCCATTTTAAACAACTACAGATTACCCGGAACAACTCTTTATGTAACTCTAGAGCCTTGCGTAATGTGCGTTGGAGCAATGCTCCATGCCCGGATCAGCAGACTTGTGTACGGCGCAATTGATCTTAAATCCGGTGCGGTTTCATCCGTATACAACATTGGAAGCGATGGATTACTCAATCATAATATGGAAATTGCAGGACCAGTTCTCGAACAGAGATGTGCATCGATGCTAAAAAACTTTTTTACGGAGAAGCGGAAGAGCCTGAAACGGATTAAGAAAGAGGGGATTTGACATTTTTCGGAATCTATTTACCTTTTTGATTGCCAAAATCTCCGGGACAGTTTAGATACAGGCACAGATTTTCTTGATATATACAGTGATGGAGAGGTGACCGAGTGGCTTAAGGTGCACGCCTGGAAAGCGTGTGTACGCGAGTACCGTGAGTTCGAATCTCACCCTCTCCGCCATTTTTATTCCCCTTGTAATTTTATTTTGTTACAAGGGGATTTTTTTGTGTGCCCAAAAGTGCCGCTCAAGAGTCTTCAGGGGTAATTGAAGCCGCCTCCCGTTTAAGCATTTCTATAAGAA
>CAXMTO010000029.1:0-22909 GCA_964196355.1 uncultured Myxococcota bacterium | reverse complement strand
CGCGGCAATACTGCAGGCATATAAGACCGATGATGCAATTAACATCATTTCGACCCCTCAGATTCTGACCACCGATAATAAAAAGGCGGAGATAAGCGTTGGCGAGAATGTTCCCTATATTACCAGTCAAAATACCACATCTGCCGGCGGCATCGGTGGCCAGGATTATACCCAATACGAATACAGGGATGTCTCGACCAAGCTGACGATAACGCCTCATATCAACCAGGCGAATACCCTGCGCCTGGAAATAGCAACCGAGGTAATAAAGCTTAAAGGAAATGACCCTGATACATTTACTCCGACAACCTTCAAGAGGACAGCGGAGACCACTGTCATTGTCAAAGATGGTGACACTATCGTTATAGGGGGAATTATTGGGCATGATGCTACGGAAATTGAGAGTAAGATTCCTCTTTTGGGAGACATCCCACTCCTTGGGTGGCTGTTTAAATCCCGGAGCACCTTGAGCCAGAAGACAAATATGTTTATTTTTGTTACCCCGCGCATCATAAAAAATCCGGCCGACATTGCTGCTGTGACTCTTGAAAAAGAAGATGAAATGGGCACGGTTCTGCCGGCTGTAGAAAAAGAACTCCATAAGGAAAAAAATATGGAGCATGCCGTGAAACTGACCATAACAGGGTATGAAGAGCTGATGGCCGAGAACGTTCAGGAGGCGAAGACGTATTTTCTAAAAGCTCTTGATATCAACCCGGAAAATGCCTTTGCACTGATGAATATGGGGGTCGTATATGAAAGAGAGGGAAATCCAGAAGAAGCTCTGAAAATGTATCGGGCTGTGGTGAGTGTAGGGACGACTGAAACTGCATTTGAAACAAGCAACGAGGAAAAAAATGGGGCCCCTCTTGTTGATATTGCCAGGGAAAATATTGAACGACTACAGTGAAGAAAATAAGCGGTTATGACTGTAAGGATTGAGCGAGGTTCTGTGTATTTATATGAAAAAAATTGGAGAAATACTTACTGAACATTGTGGCCTGACTACCGATGCGTTGGGAAAGGCACTTGATAAACAGGCCGGAAGCGGAGGACGCTTAGGGGCTATCGTTATAAAAAATGGAGATGTTGATGAAATCGATGTTCTTCAAGGGCTTGGAACCTATTTTGATATAAAGGTAAGCAGAAATATACCTTCTGATATTCAGACCGATTTTACCCAAAAGGTCCCGATAAGTTTTCTCAAAAACAATATGATGGTGCCTGTAGAGACAGGCGGTGAACACTATATAGCTATTAATGACCCCTTCCTTTTTCAACCTCTTGACGATTTGCGTAAAGTCCTTTCCTGGCATGGATGTAGAGTAGCCCTGCTGCCCGCACAGGCGATTCTCAATGCCATCAATTACAGTTATGACATGACCCAGACCACTGCAGATGTGGTTATGCAGGATATTGATGAAGAAGATCCGGAGAGCCTGTTTTCTGAGATCGAAGAGATCGATGATCTTTTGGATGATACCAGTGATTCTCCTGTTATTCGACTGGTAAATCTTATGTTCTCCCAGGCCGTAAGAGATGATGCATCTGATATCCACATTGAACCGTACCAGAACAGTCTCAAGGTGAGGCAGCGACTGGATGGTATTCTCTATGATATGATCAGCCCGCCAAAGCATGTTCAACCTGCTCTTATCTCCAGGGTGAAGATCATGGCCAAGCTGAGTATTGATCAAAAAAGGTTACCTCAGGACGGTCGGATTGAGTTAAAAGTTGCCAACAAAGAGATCGATGTTCGTGTCTCTACCCTGCCGACGGCATTTGGTGAACGGGTGGTCCTTCGTCTGTTGAAAAAATCATCTGTGCTTATTCCATTAACAGATCTGGGGATGCCGAGGGATCGCTTCAGGCCGTTTGAAAAAGAGATTAGAACGGCCAACGGAATCGTTTTAGTTACAGGTCCAACCGGATCGGGGAAGACGACAACTCTTTATGCTGCTCTTTCCTCAATTAATAATACGGATATCAATATTATTACCATTGAGGATCCGATTGAATACAGGATAAGCGGTATTGGCCAGGTACAGGTTAATCCCAGAATTGATCTTACCTTTGCATCGGGCCTCAGGTCAATTGTGAGACAGGATCCTGATGTTATCCTGGTGGGTGAAATCAGAGATACTGAAACTGCCGAAATTGCTATACAGTCGGCTCTGACAGGCCATCTTGTATTTTCAACCCTGCATACCAACGACTCTGCAAGCGCCATAACCCGCCTGCGGGATATGGGCATCGAGCCGTTCCTTCTAGCGTCTTCAATAAATGCTGTTTTAGCTCAAAGACTGATCCGAATAATTTGTCCCCACTGTAAACAGGTGTACACAGCTGGCGCGGAAGAGCTCAAACGCATAGGTATTGTGGATGCAGAAGGTGTTGAGAGAAAGGTATTTCGCGGCAAGGGGTGCACAAAGTGTCATCATACCGGGTATAAGGGCAGGTGCGGTATTTTTGAATTGCTGCTGATGACCCCGACTATGAAATCTCTGGTTTTGCAGACCTCCGATGCCAACCAGATAAAAGACCATGCAGTGGAGAACGGAATGGTCACCCTGCGCCAGGATGGTGCTATGAAGGTTTTACAGGGTGTTACCACTATCGAAGAGGTGGTTCGGGTTTCTCAGGAGTAGATTTCTCTTCCTTGGCAACCTCTTTTATTGTCTGTTCTAAAAATTCAGCGTAGTGGCGGGGGAGAGTTCGTTTTTTGGATGTCACAAAAAAGAACGCCCTCTGCATGGTAAGATTTATAACCCTGATCTCTTTCAAACTCCCTGCTGCGAGTTCGTCCTGTACACCACAGCGGGAAATTATTGAGACTCCCAGGTCCGCTTTAATAGCCTCCTTTACTGCGGTACTGGAACCGAGAGTTGCACAGATATTGAGCCTGTCGGCGGGGAAATGCTGTTGTTCCAGGAGGGATTCTATACAGCGCCTTGTGCCGGAACCAGTCTCTCTCATGATAAAAGGAAGATCGGAGAGTTGTTCCAGTGAAATCTTTTCAGCAAGCCGATTATCTGTTGCTGCCACGAGGATGAGTTCATCATTTGTTAATGGATGGTAGCGCAGTTTTTTAGATGATATCTTTGCTCCAACAATCCCGATAAACAGCTCATTATCCTGCACACCCTGCACGATTTTAGCCGAATCATTTATCCTTATCTCAAATGTAATATTCGGATATTTGTCTTTAAAGGCAGCCGCCAGTTTGGGCAGGATATAGGCACCCGGAATGGTACTGGCTCCGATAAGAAGTTTTCCGGAGACAGATTTGCCCGTGGACGCTATCTCGTCAACGAGATTTTCAAGATCCTCCAGAATGGAAACGGCCCTTGGGTAAAGGGTTTCTGCCTCAGCCGTTGGCAAAATGGTTCGCCCTAATCTGTCAAAAAGATTGCATCTGAGCCGTTCTTCCAGGTTTTTT
Organism: uncultured Myxococcota bacterium; assembly: GCA_964196355.1. GTDB lineage: Bacteria > Desulfobacterota > Desulfobulbia > Desulfobulbales > Desulfocapsaceae > Desulfomarina. Next base: position 19,470 of record CAXMTO010000029.1, on the reverse strand, counting down.
ATGTGTTCACTGATTGTCGGTTGGCTGGTGAACAGCTGTTCCGCTGCCCTGGTAAAGCTTCTGTGGTTGTAGACGGCAACGAATATTTTCAGATGTCGGATTTCGATGGGATGTGCCTCATTTGCTTTTAGTACCTTACTCCGAAATTTCTTGTTTTTTGCACCCCTCAAGGGGGTATTGAACAGAATGACAGAAATAAATATTCATTTTTAAAATCAGAATTTTAGAAGCACCTTCATGGTACTTATACCCCCTTGTGCGGTGTTAGGCTGTAAGGAAAAGGGAATCGAACGTATTTCTCGCTTTTCCTAACAGCCTATCTGTCTGCATAAATGCTAGCACCCCACAAGGGGGTATAAGTACCTTGGTAGTGTAACCATGTATATAATTTTAACAGAGGTTCTTAAGTTTCTTGTTTTTTAACGCAGTGTTTCTGGAGTAAGGTACTAATCAGCCAGGAGAGGTGTACTTAAATATCTCTCTCCGGTATCAGGCAGAACAACGACGATAGTTTTCCCTGCATTTTCAGGACGGTTGGCCAGCTGCCTGGCAGCCCATGCCGCGGCGCCGCTGGAGATACCGCAAAGTACCCCTTCACTGGTTGCAAGTTCTCTTGCCGTATCAAAAGCATCATCGTTGCTGACAGTTATAACTTCATCAATGATATCTGTATTCAGGACAGCCGGCACAAACCCGGCACCAATGCCCTGGATCTTATGTGGGCCCGGTTTTCCTCCTGAAAGGATCGGTGAATCCGCCGGTTCTACAGCGACAGTCTTCATATTTGGGTTTTTGGCTTTTATTACCTCGGATACACCGGTTATGGTGCCTCCGGTACCCACACCGGCCACGAAGAAGTCTATTTTGCCGTCAGTATCTCTCCAGATTTCTTCTGCGGTGGTTTTTCTGTGGATTTCCGGGTTTGCAGGGTTTCCGAACTGATCAGGCATAAAACTGTTGGGAGTATCAGCCAGGAGTTGTTCAGCCCTGGCAATTGTACCTTTTATCCCTTCGGCGGCTGGCGTGAGTATCAGTTTTGCCCCAAGGTGTTTGAGCAGTTGTCTCCGTTCGATACTCATGCTGTCAGGCATTGTGAGGACCAGCGAGAGGTTTTTGGCGGCGCAGACAAAAGCCAGCCCAAGTCCCGTGTTTCCGCTGGTCGGTTCAATAACAGTGGTTTCTTTATTAATAAGACCAGCCTTTTCAGCATCTTCGATCATGGAAACTGCGATGCGGCATTTGACACTGCCCATCGGATTTCTCGATTCCTGCTTACCCAGGATAAAAGCTCCGCTGCCCGCTGAAAAGTTATCAAGAGTTACGAGGGGAGTGTTGCCAAAACTTGCTATGAGACTTGTTGCCATAGGAGTAACCTCTTTATGGTAGATGGTTGTTGGTTGTGACTACCCAGGTTGACTGACAGTAGGTTATAGGTTGCTGATAAAGACGTCTTTGGTGTCAACCTGTCTGCCTGAATAGTTGTGTAGAGTGTTATTGTGAATTGGTATAAATCAGCTCCGGGCGTTTTAAGAGTACTTTTGTACCGGTGGCCACACTCTCTGTAAGCCAGATATTACCTCCAATAATCGATCCCTCACCGATAACCGTTTTTCCTCCAAGAATGGTGGTATTGGAGTAGACAACAACATTATCTTCAATGGTAGGATGCCGTTTTGTATTGCGCATTTTCTCACCTGCATCTCTTGGAAGAGAGAGTGCGCCGAGAGTGACTCCCTGATAGATGCGGACGTTTTTACCTATAATGGTTGTTTCACCAATCACTACCCCTGTGCCATGATCGATAAAAAATCCAGAACCGATGGTCGCTCCGGGATGTATATCTATACCTGTCAGGGAGTGGGCATATTCAGTCATTATTCGTGGAATGGTCGGAATGTTCAGCAAGTATAATTCATGCGCCATCCGGAAGATCAGGGTTGCAAGCAGACCCGGGTAACAGAAAATAATTTCATCAGGACTTTTGCTTGCAGGGTCTCCACTTAGAGTGGCTCTAATGTCTGTCGTCAGGGTCATTACCACTTGAGGGAGAGATTTAATAAACGCCAGGGCGCTTTGGTGGCCCAGTTCATCGCACTGGGTGCAGGGGAGCTGATTTCTTTTACAGTCATGGCGGATGGCCATGGTGATCTGCCCGGCCAGTTTGTCGTAGAGCTCTGTTGTCTCCTTACCGATATAATATTCAAGATTGGCAGAGTGGAGTTTTGTATCAGTGAAATATCCAGGAAAGAGGATGCGGCGAGCCTGTTGTACAATTTCAACGATCTTTTCCTGGGAAGGGATTGATACAAGGCTTATGTGGTCGAAACATTCTTTAGTGCTCCAGGATGTCAGTAACTCTTCGACAACCTCTGGTACCCTGTCATGTCGACTGGCGTTTGAGACAAGGATATGATCACATGCAGGAATTGATAATTCTATTTTTGCTACCGGTTTGATGTGTTGAGGCATGGTCAATAGTAAATCAAAAATGGTTTGAGATGGAAAAAATCAGTTTTTTTCTGTCTTTTCTATAACGTAAATACCGTATGTAGCACGGAGATTTGTGAAAAAGTGAACGATATGTCCCTCACTGCTTGCCGGGTTGGTGTTGATGGCTATCTCCTTTACTATGGTATAACCCACGTCACGGGAAAACTTTCTAAAATCTTTCAGGGTGATAACACGGATATTTGGCGTGTCATACCATGAATAGGGGAGCTGGTCATTTTTCGGGGCCCCGCCTATTAAAAGGAGTTGCAGTCGAATAGAGTAGTGACTGAAGTTCGGGAAACTGACAACAACCTTTTTGCCAATCCTGGCGAGTGAGTGGAGCAATCGTGCGGGTTCGAACACCTGTTGCAGGGTTTGACTGAGGATTACATAGTCGAAGCTGCTGGTCGGATAGTCATCAACTTCTTCATTTAAATCTCCCTGCAGTACACTCAGTCCCCTGGCAATACAGTGGGCGGCCTTTTCCTTATCCTGTTCTATTCCAGTACACTGCACATGCTTGTTTGTTTCAAGCCAGGCGATGAGGTCACCGTTCCCGCAGCCGAGATCCAGTACCTTGCTCCCAGACTCTATTGTAGAGCCGATAATCTGCAGGTCAAAGCGTATGTTCTCCGTATCAGACAATACCATTGAGGAACCCTCCTATAAGGTTGGAGAGTCGATCGTCGGGAATGAGAAAGGCATCATGTCCGCAATCAGCTTCAATTTCACAAGAACTCACGTCCTGGCCGGTACGTTTCAAGGTTTTTACCAGTTCTTTCGCCTGGTAGGTTGGGTAAAGCCAGTCTGAAGTGTACGAAACTACTAAATATTTAATCTTGTCTTCTTCGGAGTTGTTTATCGGTCCAGATGTGTTCATGGCGTCTACAGCATCAAAATAGTCCGAGGCCTTGGTTATATAGAGTACTGAATTGGCATCAAATCGATGTACAAATTTGGTTCCCTGGCGGCGCAGGTAGCTCTCAACCTGGAAATCCGCGTTGAAACCAAAAGAGAAGGTTTCCTTATCCTGAAGTCGTCTGCCGAATTTACGCCGCATTGCATCATCTGAGAGATATGTCACATGGCCAATCATGCGGGCAACAGCAAGGCCCATATCCGGGCGGGATATGCCGTAATAGTTGCCGTTTTTCCAGTTAGGATCGGCCATGATGGCTTGTCGCGCGATTTCGTTGAAGGCGATCGCAAGAGCTGAATGGCGCATTGTTGTCGCAATTGCGATTGCAGCACAAACCATTTCTGGATATCGAACGCACCACTGGAGAACCTGCATGCCGCCAATGGATCCGCCCACTACGGCACGGAGCTGGGTTATGCCCAGATGGTCAAGGAGTGTTTTCTGAGTATTTACCATGTCCCCAATAGTCACCATGGGAAAATCAAGGCCGTAGTGGCGTTCTGTTTCAGGATTATGCGAACCCGGTCCCGTTGAGCCCATGCAGCTTCCAAGGATATTGGGACAGATGACAAAATATTTGTCTGTGTCAATGCCCTTGCCGGGGCCGACCATGGATTCCCACCACCCCGGTTTTTCATCTTCGCCGTCTTCCCGGTAGTATCCCGCGGCGTGGGAATCTCCTGAAAACGCATGGGCCAGCAGTATACAGTTATCCTTTTCTTTTGAAAGGGTACCGTATGTCTCGTAGGCAACAGTCACAGGGCCAAGTTCGGCGCCGCTCTCAAGAACAAGCTTTTCAGGGGGGTGGGCGAAGGTATAGTATTGTTTTTCGACCCTGCCTACCGACGAGTGATTATGGTTAGCTGCTCTGTTCAATTGCCTGTTTTATGTCTGCTGTTATATCATCAATATGCTCAATTCCAATAGAGAGACGAATCATTCCCTCGTCGATACCACCTGCCTGCAGCTGCTCGGCTGATAATTGTGAATGTGTGGTGGATGCAGGGTGAATGGCAAGGGATTTAGCATCACCTACATTTGCAAGGTGAGATATAAGTTCCAGCGAATCGATGAATTTTCTGCCTGCTTCCAGCCCGCCTTTTATCGCGAATGCGACCATTCCTCCAAAACCATTTTTCAGATATTTTACCGCATTTTCATGACCAGGAGAACCGGGAAGTCCTGGATATTGTACCCATTCAACTCCGGGGCGCTCTTGAAGAAAACTGGCCACTTTTAAACCATTCTCAGAGTGTCTCTCCATTCGCAGGCTGAGCGTTTCAATGCCCTGCAGGATAGCCCAGCTGGTATCTGGAGAGATGCAGGCACCAAGGTTTCTAAGGGGTACAAGTCGCATGCGCAGGGCGAAGGCAACAGGATTAAGATCACCAAGATCATGGGCATATCGCAACCCGTGATATGATTCATCCGGCTCGTTGTAGAGTGTGAATTTAGGGTCGGTCCAGTCAAATTTTGCGCCATCTATGACTATTCCACCGATACAGGTGCCGTGACCCCCAATCCACTTGGTCAGGGAGTGGATGACAATATCCGCACCATGCTCCAGTGGCCGTAACATACTGGGCGGTGTAAAAGTGGAATCAACAATAAGCGGGAGCTTATGGTTCTGGGCGATTTTTGCCAATCCTTCAAGATCGGTCATATTGAGGGCCGGGTTGCCGATAGTTTCGCAGTAAAGAGCCCTTGTTTTTTCATTGATTGCGGCTTCAAAGTTTGCGAGGTCAGATGGATCGACCATGTGCACTTTAATACCGAACTGCGGCAGAATTGAAGAGAACTGGGAAAATGTTCCACCGTAGAGATTATTCGCTGAGACAACTTCATCCCCCTGCTGACAGATATTGATGATAGTATAAAAGATCGCAGAAGTTCCGGATGAGAGCGCGAGAGCGGCAGCCCCCCCCTCTAATTGTGCCATTCTCTGCTCGAGAACACCCTGGGTTGGGTTACCAATCCTGGTGTAGATATTGCCAAGCTCTTTCAGGGCAAAAAGATTTGCCGCATGCTCGGTGTTCTTAAACATGTAACCAGTTGTTCTATATATGGGAACTGCTCTCGACAGTGTGTCTTGATCAATGGTCTGGCCTGCGTGTAGCGCTTTTGTTTCAAAGTTCATTCATTTTTCTCCTGGTTATTCCTCATTCAAGTCGAACTGTTAGTACCTTACTCCAGAAACCCTGTCATAAAAAACAAGAAACTGAGTAATGTGTTTTAAAATTATGTTGTTACATATACCACCAAGGTACTTATACCCTTCAGGTAAGCGATAGACTCCGAGCTGGTACTGAAAAGAGTGCTGGGATTTTTACCGTTTACCGGTGTTAGTTGCCGGTCGACTGGGCTTTTACATTGTTTATGAAATCTCGAATGGACTCACCGTTTCCTGTCCTGGCCTGTGGGTTGATCTTCAGAAGCTCTTCCCAAGTGGCAATTGCATCATCGGGTTTGTTCAGATCATAGAGCAGGACGATCCCTTTATTAAATCTGGCCGGTTCATGCGTCGGTTCCATTTGTATTGCTTTATTAAGTGACTCTATAGCTTTCTGGGGTTGTTTGGTTCTACGGTACATTACGCCGAGATCAGTGAGTATGTTGGCATCGCCTGAATGGAATTCAAGGCTTTTTGAGTAGGCAGCGATAGCTTTTTCCGGTTCATTATGGTCGTAGTAAAGATTCCCCAGTTGTCTCCAGGCCTGGAAATCTTCTGGATTAGCAGTTACTTCGGCTTCCAACTTTAGAATGTTCTGATGTCTTTCTTCGTCCTTACTGCTCTGCTGGCTGTTTGTTGCGGGTGAGTCAGAAACAGTTCCACCTGTTTTATATATAGTGAACCCGACACCTGTTAAAAATCCAAGAATAAAGATTATGAAGTAGGTTACTACAGGAGTCTGGTTCTTTTGTTTTGGTTTACTGGCTGCCATAGATTACCTCTGTTTACTATGTTAGGCGGTGTTGAGAACACAATTCTATTCCCATACATCCCCTGGGGAATAGAGAAAAAATAATTTTTTGATACCGGGCGATTTGAGTGAAAGACAGTATATTTCCTCGTCTCATTCAATCAAGAGCGCCGATTGATATCAAAACTGAGCGTATATTAAGTTACCTTATGGAAAACTGTGAAGAGAGATGGTGGCCAATATCTGCTTCGTTGTTATATTCAATTCCATATTGTCATAGAGTCGCTTAATAGAATAAGTATATCTGCATTATCGGTTTGTCCAGAGGTGGTGTGCTGTTCTTGTTTGAAAATTCAGTTCCCGGGAGGGGGTAATATGAAGGTAATGGAAAAAGTAGAGTCACAAACCGGACAGAAAAGCAGTATTTCTTCTGAGGTGCATTTTCCCACAACTGTAAAAGCGATAAGAGATAACATTATACACCATCTTATGAGTTTTCAGGGCCGCGATCCGGAGAGATCCGGGGCAAAGGATGTGTATAAAGCACTGGCCTATACCATGCGGGATATAATGGTAGAAAAATGGATATCGACTCAAAAAACGTTTTACGCCAAGGAGAAAAAGAGAGTCTACTATCTTTCTCTTGAATTTTTGATCGGCCGGTCCCTAGGTAACAGTATCACTAATCTCGGTATGTTTGAAGCCTCAAAAAAAGCTGTAGAAGACCTTGGTTTTGATATGGCTGAGATACGTGATCAGGAGGAAGATGCGGCCCTTGGGAATGGTGGTCTGGGACGTCTGGCGGCCTGTTTTATGGATTCCATTGCCACTCTTAAAATTCCGGCATACGGGTATGGCATACGGTATGAATATGGTCTCTTTTTTCAGAAGTTGATTGACGGCTACCAGGTAGAGGGCCCTGACAACTGGCTTGCGGATGGTACGCCATGGGAATTTGAACGTTCGCTGCCGCTCTTTAATATACAGTTTTTCGGCAACGTCACAAGTCATCAGGATGAGAACGGAAATTACAGGGCAAAATGGGTGAATACCAAGGATGTCAAGGCACGGGCCTCAGATATAATGGTGCCGGGATACAGGAATGACCATGTGATAAATATGCGCCTCTGGTCGGCCCAGTCTTCAAGAGAACTTGACTTGAAGGATTTCAGCAGAGGCGATTACATTGGCGCCGTTGAGTCGAAAGTGAGTTCTGAGACCATCTCCAAGGTGCTCTATCCACCGGATCATAACTATGCCGGACAGGAGTTGCGGTTGAAACAGCAGTACTTTTTTGTTGCCGCAACCTTCCAGGATATTATGAGGCGATATAAGAAAAAGCATGCCACCTTTGACAAATTCACCGATCTTGTAGCCGTACAGCTTAACGATACCCATCCGGCTATTGCCATTCCCGAACTCATGCGAATCCTTCTTGATATTGAAGGGATAGGCTGGGAGGAAGCGTGGAATATCAGTGTTAACACCTTTGCCTACACCAACCACACACTTATGCCCGAGGCACTGGAGCGCTGGAGTGTAGATATGATGGGAAGGGTGTTGCCCCGTCATCTGCAGATTATTTTTGAAATTAATCGTCGATTTCTCGCTGAATTGGCTGAGAATTACCCTGGTAATGAGAGAAAAATCCGGGATCTTTCAATTATTGAAGAGGGACCTGTAAAAATGGTGAGAATGGCTCACCTGGCAATAATTGGCAGCCATTCGGTAAACGGTGTTGCTGAACTGCATTCGCAGCTGTTGAAAGAGAGAATTTTTCCCGATTTCCATCAATTTTTTCCTGGAAAATTTAATTCAAAAACAAACGGTATTACCCCCAGGCGCTGGCTGCTCGATGTTAATCCTGAACTGGCGGACCTGATCAGCAGCCATCTCGGATTTGGCTGGATTACAGATCTCGATCAGCTGCGCGGCCTTGAGCCGTTGGCTGAGGACCCTGAGTTTTGCATAAAATGGCGCAAGATAAAGCTTGATAACAAAAATAATCTTGCTGAATATATCTACAGAACGAGCAAGGTGATCGTCAATCCTGAGTCGATGTTTGATATTCAGGTAAAGCGTATACATGAATATAAACGACAGCTGCTCAATGCACTTCACCTTATCCACCTTTACCATAGGATAATACGAGGAGAAGCGGACAACAGAGCGCCCAGGACAGCAGTATTTGCAGGGAAGGCCGCTCCCTCCTATTGGCGGGCAAAGTTAATCATAAAGCTTATTACCTCGATCTCGAAGGTTGTTAACAATGATCCGAGGGTAAAAGAGAGGTTGAAAGTAGTTTTTCTCCCCAATTACAATGTCTCCCAGGCGGAGATCATCATGCCTGCCGCCGACCTGTCCGAACAGATATCCACCGCAGGTACGGAAGCTTCGGGTACAGGGAATATGAAGTTCTCTCTTAACGGAGCTCTTACCATTGGTACGCTTGATGGTGCGAATATTGAAATCCGTGAAGAGGTGGGGAAAGAAAATATATTTATATTTGGTATGACTGCCGATGAAGCGGAGTTTGAAAGGAAGAATTTTAGCAGGACACCCCATCAGATATGCCGGGAGAATGAGGAAATTCGAGATGTAATAGAGGCAATAGGCGATGGCTGTTTCAGTAATGGGGATAAATCACTTTTCCAGCCGCTGGTGGAGAGTTTGATGGATAAACATGATCCATATTTGCTCCTCTTGGACCTTGAATCGTATATTAAGTGTCAGAATCAGGTGAGTGACATGTTCCTCGATCAGGCAAGCTGGACCAGGATGGCAATCCTTAATGTTGCCCGGATGGGAAAATTCTCAACTGATCGTACGATTAAACAGTACGCCGAGGAAATCTGGGGCGTCCCGGTGGGGGAGGAATGAGTTCAGTAGTAAGGTACTAAGCAGTGTCCTCAGGGAGAAAAGGAGTAATATCCTTTTCATACTGCAGCTTTACCTTTATACCGTTTTCCCGGAGTGTCCTGACAGCGGCGTCGCTGTCATCAGCAGATACCCTGAAAACCATCTGAGAGATTGCCGGATATTTTTTTTCAGGCCAGCAGAGTAAACTCTGAATATTGATTCCTGCGCTTTCAAGCACACCTGTCACTTTTCGCAGCTGTCCAATTTTGTCGCGGACGAAAACGCCAAGTCTGACACTCTCGTCACTGATGCCGATTGCCTCGAGCAGAACAGCCATGACATCTGTGCTGGTGATGATCCCCACAAGTTCATCGTCCTCCATGACAGGCAGTGCGCCTATTCTGTGCTGCTGCATAATATAGGCTGCACGTTCTATTGTCGTGGAAGGGGATACCGTCACCACAGTCTTGATCATGACCATGCCCACTGTTACCTTTTCGAGCAGATAGCTCAGCTCGTGGGTACTGAGAGAAGTTGCAGGTGAAGCCCAGTACCGTTTCAGATCTCTGTCGGAGATAATTCCAGCCAGTTTTTTCTTGTCATCGATTACCAGCAGGTGATCGATTGCATGTTTATCAGTCAGTTCCTGGGCCTGGGCGAGAGAGGTTGTCGGAGAAGCTGTTATTAAATCGGTACGCATGATTCTTCCAATATACATAGTGTCCTGCCTCCACAGTAGAATGGGATATAATGACTTGTTTTGACAAATATAATTTGTTGGCAATGAAGTGTTGTGCTGCACCCGTTCCCATATAATAGATGGTGGCCCCTTCGTTGTCAAAGTAAAGCGCCCTGAGGAAAGGGTATTCTTACGAAAAACTGCAAGGTCAGTCCTCATATAACCGTGGTAATGGTTGATTTGTGATAAAAAAACTTGCCTGGTGGGCGAGTTTCAGAGTAACATTCGCAGTTATTTTGGGAATTGATGATGGATAGCTCTGTCCGCCCGGATTTCTCATAAACATTTTGTAGCTCAATTATTATCAGTGAGAGATGCAGGATAGACAGGATATGATCAGAACACCGATAAACGGTGAAAAAGCCAGTACTCATTTCAGTACCCGCTCGGAGTCTATCGCTTACCTGAAGGGTATAAGTGCCTTGATACTTACTTTAAGTTCGTAATTTCAAAGCACTCTCCGGATTTCTTGTTTTTTATTGCAGAAGTTCAGGAGTAAGGCACTAAACAATTTCAAAACACATTCCTCGGTTTCTTGTTTTTATGACAGGGATTCTGGAATAAGGTACTAATAAATCAGGAGATATTGTGACAAAGAAAAATGATAACGAATTGTGGATGTCCGGCAATGAAGCCATTGCTCTTGGTGCCTACGAGGCCGGTGTAAAAGTTGCTTCAGGATATCCGGGAACGCCTTCAACGGAGATCATGGAAAATCTTTCTCGTTATGAGGGTGTGTATACTGAATGGGCTCCAAACGAGAAAGTTGGCCTTGAAGTGGCTATAGGAGCCTCTTTTGCCGGTGCCAGGGCTCTTGCCACCATGAAACATGTTGGCCTCAATGTGGCCGCTGATCCGCTTTTTACGGCCTCGTATACAGGAGTGAGCGGTGGGCTGGTTCTTGTGTGTGCTGATGACCCGGAAATGCATTCTTCTCAGAATGAGCAGGACAACAGGAATTATGCCTTCGCTGCAAAACTGCCGATGCTTGAGCCTTCAGAACCTATGGAGGCCAAAGAGATGCTCAAAACAGCTTTTGACCTGAGTGAGGATCTCGACACGCCGGTTATATTGCGCATTACCACCCGCATCGCTCATGTAAAGGGAGTGGTTGAGAAGAGAGAAAGAGGTGAAATAGCGGTTGGTTCAATAAATAAAAATCCGGCTAAACTGGTCATGCTGCCCGGCATGGCGAAAAAACGCCGTGCCTATGTCGAAGAACGCATGGACAGATGTATGGAGCTGGCAGAAACCGCCGATTTTAACAGGATTGAAGAAGGTGATACTGTTAAGGGGTTTATAACCTCCGGTGTGTCGTACCTCTATGTCAAGGAAGCTTTCCCGGATGCGGCTGTGCTCAAGCTCGGTATGTGCTGGCCTCTCCCTGAAAAGATGATCCGCAGATTTGCAGGAATGGTAGATGAACTGTATGTGGTAGAAGAGCTTGATCCATTTCTGGAAATTCATATAAAGGCTATGGGGATCAGCTGTAGAGGAAAAGATCTTGTACCAAGCCAGGGAGAGCTGAATACTGCTATCGTCAGAAATGCCATTGCTCCCGAATCTACACCGGAAGTGTTTGAGGAAGTCGCATTACCTATGCGGCCGCCTAACATGTGTGCGGGATGTCCCCACAGAGGCATTTTCTTTACCTTATCCCGAATGAAACTTTTTGTCTCCGGGGATATCGGTTGCTATACCCTTGGTTTCCTGCCTCCTCTGTCGGCCATGGATTCCTGTGTCTGTATGGGGGCGTCAGTCTCTATTGCACACGGTATGGCCAAGGCCATCGGTGATGGCGGGCATGATAAAATTGTCTCCGTTATTGGCGATTCAACCTTTATTCACTCTGGAATAACCGGTCTGATAAACACAGTATATAACAACTCGGCCTCAACTCTCATTATTCTCGATAACAGCATAACGGCAATGACAGGGCAACAGGAAAACCCTGCATCCGGGCATAATATGAAAGGGGAAGCATCAAGTCAACTTGACCTCGAAGCCCTCTGCCGGGCCGTAGGGGTAAAACATGTGTACAAGGTTAACCCTCACGAGGTTCCGGAAACGAGGAAAATTTTGAAGGAGGCGATTGCCCTGACTGAACCATCGGTTGTTATTTCGGAAGCACCCTGCGTTCTGCTGCCGGAAATGAAAGAGCGCAAACCGGTGTCATATTTTACCAACCAGGAAAATTGTGTGGGCTGTATGTCCTGCATTCGCCTCGGCTGCCCGGCTATCAGCTGGACACCCTTTGCCGAAGGCGAGGCAGAAGAAAGAGGGTACAGAAAGAAACAGAAGGGGATTTCGAAGATCGATGAAATTCTCTGCAACGATTGTGGGCAGTGTGCGTCACTGTGTAAATTTGGTGCCATCACCAGAAAGGAGGAAAAATAATGGAAGCGGGAAATATCCTCTTTTCAGGAGTAGGCGGCCAGGGAATTCTTCTCGCCAGTGAAATCACGGCGTACAGCTTGCTGGCGTCGGGATATGATGCCAAAAAAAGTGAGGTTCACGGTATGGCCCAGCGCGGCGGATCGGTAACGGCCCAGTTACGCTTTGGTAAAAAGATTTATTCACCGTTGATTGAGCCTGGCCAGGCCGATATTCAGGTGGCTTTTGAGATGATGGAGGCCGTTCGGTACCTCCCCTATCTGCACAAGGGGAGCAAGGTGATAGTTAACACCCAGAAAATACTCCCTCCTTCCGTTGCCACAGGACAGGCGGCGTATCCGGCAGAGGTTCTGGACAACCTCACCGACCGGGACATTGTTGTTGTCCCCGTGGATGCTTTTGATCTGGCACGGGAGGTAGGCGAAGTAAGGACTGCCAATGTGGTGATGGTTGGGGCGATGTCTGCGTTTCTACCAGTCGATCCCTCTGTTTACGCAGATATTATCAGAGTCCGGGTCCCGGAGAGATTCAGGGATGTTAACCTGCGTGCATTTGAAGCTGGTCGCAGAGTAAGTCAATGATGACGTTGTAAAACTACCCAAAGGGCATAGCAATCCGACCTGCTTTGCTGCGGGTTTTTGACAGATACTCGCTATACAGAGAGTATAGCCGGGTCTCTGCCGAAAACACTGAGCTTTGTCTGTTGAACATTTTACTTGACCATCTAGTACCTTACTCTAGATACCCTGGAAAGAAAAACTAGGAAAACTTAAACCACAGAGGACACAGAGAGCACAGAGAAAAAAATCTATCTCTGTTTCCTCTGTGCTCTCTGTGTCCTCTGTGGTGGGATAGTTTATCTTTTGGATTGTGGGTGGAGCCCACCTTAGTATTTTATGTTGATTTTTTACCATTGTCTGTGAATAGAAGAGAGGAAGAATTATGACGGTTATTTATTGGGAAGAAGAGATAGAGACATTGCCGCGGGTGGGTCTGGAGTCCATTCAGCTCAGGCGGCTGCAGCACCTGGTTGCACGGATGTATAGAACAGTTGAACCATATCGCATTAAAATGGACGCAGCAGGAGTGAAGCCGGAGGATATTCAATCCCTCGGTGACCTGAATAGGCTTCCCTTCACGACTAAAGATGATCTCAGGAACAATTACCCTTTCGGACTTTTTACGGTACCGATGGAGGAGGTTGTTCGGGTACACGCATCATCAGGTACTACCGGTAAACCCACAGTAGTCGGATATACCCGCAAGGATATCGAGACCTGGGCAGGTATTATGGCCAGAGCACTCTGCTGTGCAGGCGCGACCAGGGAAGACATGGTACAGAATGCCTATGGTTATGGTCTCTTTACAGGTGGTCTGGGCGCCCATTATGGTATTGAGCGGCTTGGTGCGACAGTTATCCCTGTTTCGGGCGGCAACAGTAAACGGCAGATAAATATCATGAAGGATTTCAAGTCTTCGGTACTGCTGTCAACACCCTCCTATGCACTTAACCTGGCTGATGCAATGGATTCCATGAATATCCCTCCTTCCTCGCTCTCTCTGCGGGTGGGCGTCTTTGGGGCGGAACCGTGGAGTGAGAATATGCGTGAGGAAGTTGAGAAGAAACTGAACCTTAAGGCCGTTGATATCTATGGTCTGTCAGAGGTTATGGGCCCCGGTGTTGCGATGGAGTGCCTGCAGACCGATAAGGGGATGCATATTTTCGAAGATCACTTCCTGCCGGAGATCATTGATCCGGATACCGGAGAAGTTTTGCCTCCCGGCGAACAGGGGGAACTGGTATTTACAACGCTCACCAAGGAAGCCTTTCCAATAATCCGTTACAGAACTAAAGATATATCGAGGCTGATCTATGAACAATGCGGGTGCGGCCGGACACTTGTCAGAATGGACAAAGTGACAGGGCGAACCGATGACATGCTTATCATTCGCGGGGTTAATGTCTTTCCGTCACAGGTGGAGCATGTTCTGATGGGGGTTGAAGGGGTAGAGCCACATTATCAGATTGTCGTTGAAAGAGAGGGGAACCTTGATTCCATGTCGGTACAGGTTGAGGTAAGTGAAGGGCTTTTTTCTGATGAGATCAGGGTGCTGGAGAATTTGACCAAAAAAATTCAGGCTGATGTCAAAAGTCTGCTCGGAGTAACCTGTAAGATAAAGCTTGTAGAACCGAAGACTATTCAACGCAGTGAGGGAAAAGCACAGCGAGTTATTGATAATCGCAAAATCTGATTAGGGAGGGAATGCTATGCGTGTTGAACAAATTGCAGTTTTTTTGGAGAACAAATCGGGAAGACTTGCTGAAATTACTTCCATTCTTGCAGATAAAAAGATCAATATTCGTGCTCTCTCTGTCGCAGACACAGCAGATTTTGGGATCCTCAGATTAATTGTAGACAATGTCGAAAAGGCCAAAAGCATTCTTCAGGACGGTGGCTTTACTGTTGGCAAGACAGATGTGCTGGCAGTTGAGGTGGTCGATAAAACTGGTGGTTTGGCCGAGGTATTAAACTGTCTGCACAGTGCCGGAATTAATGTTGAATATATGTATGCCTTTGTCAATAAAACTGGCGAAAATGCGGTGTTGATTTTCAGATTTGAAAAGATGGACGAGGCGATTGAAGTACTGCTCAAGGATGGATTTACCTTGATAAGCGGTCCTCAGATTTGTGCACTGTAGAAAGAGAGAGGCTGAAGGCTCTGGGCCGCAGGTTAAACCTTACACCCCACAAGGGGGTATAAGTACCATGGTAGTCTATTTAACTACACAATTTCTAACGATATTCCTCAGTGTCTTGTTTTTTATGACAGAAATTTAGGAGTAAGGTACTAAAAAAGGCTGACTTATGTATTGGGAACAGGATAAAGAGTGCCTGGCAAGACCAGAACTGCGGCAATTACAGCTTGAACGACTGAAAGCAACACTGCGCAAGGTTGGTGCGACAGTACCATTTTACAGAAACAAGTTCAGTAAACTGAAGCTTGATTCCGGAAAAGTGAAATCACTGGATGATCTCCGGCGTTTTCCTTTTACCACCAAACAGGACCTACGCGACAATTATCCATACGGTCTCTTTGCCATTCCCCTGCGGGAAGTGGTCAGGATCCATTCCTCTTCCGGCACCACCGGTATGGCCACTGTCGTCGGTTACAGTAAAAATGATATCGCCAACTGGTCAAATCTTGTTGCCCGGATTCTCTGCGGTGCTGGGGTTACGGCGGATGATATGATCCAGATTGCCTTCGGCTATGGACTGTTTACGGGTGGGTTCGGTCTGCACTATGGTGCCGAAAGACTTGGGGCTTCCGTAATACCCATCTCTGCCGGGAACACCAAGCGCCAGATCCAGATTATGCAGGATTTTAAAACTACTGCTCTGGTCTGCACACCATCCTACGCCCTGAAGATGGCAGACGTGATGATGGACATGGGCATAAATCCAAACGGTCTGTCGCTTCGTTTTGGCTTGTTTGGCGCTGAGCCCTGGTCTGAGGCGATGCGTTCGGAGATCAACGAACGACTCGGTATCCGGGCAACCGATAACTATGGGCTTTCAGAAATTATGGGACCGGGGGTTGCCGGTGAATGTCAGGAATGTAACGGTCTCCACGTAAATGAGGACCATTTTTTAATTGAAATTATAGACCCTGATACCCTGGAGCCTGTTGCTCCGGGGGAGGCGGGGGAGCTGGTTATCACCACATTGACCAAGGAGGCATTCCCGGTAATCCGCTATCGTACCCGGGATCTTACCCGTCTGATACCCGAACCGTGCCCCTGCGGCCGGACCTCCGTTCGCGTGCACAGGATGATGGGGCGATCCGATGATATGCTGATTATTAAGGGTGTCAATGTCTTCCCAACCCAGATCGAATCTATTCTTTTTGATATCGAGGGGACTGAGCCGCACTATCGACTGATTGTTGAAAGAGAAAATAACGAAGACAAGCTTACTGTCATGGTTGAGGTTGTTGAGTCGATCTTTTTTGATGCGATGAAAAAGCAGCGTGCCTTTATGGAGATGATCAAGAAAAGAATGGCCTCGGAGCTCGGTATAGGGGTTGATGTCAAACTGGTTGAGGAGAGAACCCTGGAACGTTTTGACGGCAAGGGCGACCGGGTCATCGATAAGCGCGAATTATGAGCCACCCCTTCAGCCGGGGAGGATGACAGCTCGGCCGCTGCGGCCATCCACCTTGAGGATGAAAGGTTTTCCGGTCTGCACATGGACAATATGTTCTGTCTCTGAGCAGACAGGACATTTTGACAGCCATTTGTTGTCAATGCGGTCACCGCGGCCAGGGTCAACGTTGATATAGTTGATTCCAAGGGTGGTGAGGTTATGGAAAAAATGCGACCCCTGGGAGGGTTCCGCATTGAGGCGAGGGTTGACCGTTTCTACGATACTGCCAACGCTGCAGATGTCTTCCCACGAGACCGGGATACCTAACCAATTATCGGAAGACCCCCACCTGCCGGGCCCGATAAGCAGATATTTTCTATCCTCTTTAGTGAGCATTGCATTCACTTTGCCAATCTCTGCAGCGATCAGCCTGGTATTTGCCGGATTAAAAGTATCGGGTTTTACAAAGATGATGTCGAACATTTCACGGTTGATTGTATTTCCCAGACCACGCCCGGAAGTGCAGAATGCCGATACCACTTCCTTGTCCGTTATTATAACCTTCACAGTCTCTTCTCTCGCGCTCATCGGCCGGATCTGCAGCACATAAAAACTGGCTTTTTGATCAGCCATTGCCGGCAAATCCAGTGCGAATTCAATTTCCACTGCACATCCCAGTTTTTCCCTGCCCAGCGAGAGCAGTGTCTTTAAAATTGCAGTGAAGGGAAGAGTGTCATATTTAAGCAGGGATGCAAAAGTAATGATCTGGTGTCCGTTTTTTGAGTAAAAATCCCTTATGCGGTGTTCTGAAGGACTGTATGTCGAGGAGAGAAACCGGACAGGATAGTCTGACATGGCCGAATGCACTGTTACTTTCGTTAGCGTGGTACTGTCATTTATCTCTTTTGAACAGTCAGGGTCATTCATGGCAAGAGCATAAAAATATTTCTGAGAACCCCTGAGAATGTCATCTACCGTAGATCGTTGAGGAAGTATTTCTGGATGCCGGGGAGAAAAACGCAGAGCGTTCTCGCCTTCCATCACTGCTTTACCAAGCCCGATGGCAATGGATGCGATGCCGTCTTCAGTTTTCATAGAGGAAAAAGGATAGTAGTTCAGAGACTGCACAACTCCGGAAAGGGTTGGATAGAAACGATTGCCATATTGACTACCGACAGCACGCTGGATGATGACGGCCATTTTTTCGCTCTCTACACGATTGCCCACTCTTCTGCTGAACGCTTTTGGTGCCCGGAAGAAGGTTGAGGCGTAGACCTTTTTAATGGCGGTTAGCAGCTGGTCAAGGCGGCACTCTTTGCTGGGATGATCGTTTGCCAGGATATAGGTACTATAGAGCCCCGCATACGACTTGAACTGTGCATCTTCAAGCATACTCGAGGATCGGATCGCCAGGGGATAAGTGGTGACCGTCAGAAAAGCTTCAACCTGGGCGCGGAAGGGTTCGGGGAAACGAGCTCTGAGAAATTGTTCTGTAATTTCTTTATCAGAAGTCTCTTCTTTCGCCAGATCGTCTAAGACGTTTTGCTCAATAAAGGCGTCAAAACTGTCGGAGGTGAGAATCAGAGTGTTGGGAACTGAAATTTCCACTTGAGAAAAACTGCGGAAAAGGTCTGCATGCTGATTCAGCATCGCCGCAAAAAAGGCAAGGCCTCTAGCCTTGCCGCCCAGTGAGCCGTTGCCGATCTTGGTGAACTCCGTGTCCGGATCGAATCTGCTGGCGTCAAAGTCGACAATAATCCCTTTCTGACGCCGCATGCGCTGCTCTTTAATCATCTGCACCAGCTGTTGACGATGATTTTCCGCTGTTCGCAACGATTCGTTTTGCAACGGTCTGACCCTGCCTGCCAGTTCAACTTCTGCAAGCGTATAGAGGTAGCGTGAAAAATCGTTTTTACGGCTATGATAGAGAAGGGATTCGATGGGGATTTTCGACATCATCTTTTCCAGGCTGTAGAGATTGTCCGCTTTGCCCAGGATTTCACCGTCAGGATTACGAAAGACAAACTCACCAAAACCCAGATCGTCGTGGAGAAAAGATCGAATCTGCCTGTGGAGGAATGGTCCATTTTTATCCAGAAATGGTGCCGGAATGGTTTCTGCGTGGATTGCATTGTCCGGTTCTGAACTTGTGAGCAGCAGTGGGATATCAAATCGATCCTTTTTTATATGTTTTAAGAGTCGAATTCCCGCCGCACCGTCCTGTTTGTTTTTTCGTGGAAAGCGGACATCAGAGATTACGCAGAGGATGTTGGACTCAAACTGTTCAAACAGACCCATTGCCTGCTCGTAGCTGTGGGCTAGCAGAATCTTAGGCCTGGCCCGCATGGTAAGCAGTCTGTGTTCCTGGTTGAGGCCGTCCTCAATTACTGCCTGAGTTTCACTGACCAGCTCTTTATAAAGTATTGGCAATAGAGCTGAGAGGTAGAACGGAGAATCTTCAACAAAGAGAATAACACGGACATCTGCGCATTTAATATCGTTAAGGACATTGAACTGGTCTTCGATGGACTTGATAATAGCCAACAGGATGTCCGCCTGTCCTGTCCAGAAAAAAATACGATCTATGTATGAACGGCTGTCCTTATCAAAGAGTGTGGATACTGGCAGCATCTCCTGATGGGTCAGCAGCACCAGCGGCATGTCCGGGTGTTTTTCCTTAATTGTCTTAGCAGCGGCCCTTGATTTTTTGTCTACAGATTGAGCAATACTGATAACAAAGTCAAAATCTCTCTCTGCACAGGTCTCCAGGGCTTCTTCCGTTGAGGAAACCCAGGTAAGGCGTGGCGGATGACTCAAGTTTAAGCCGCTGTATTCATGGACTATCTGTTCGGAAAGACGGCAGTCCTGTTCCATGATCCAGGCTTCATAAGGGGTGGATATAAGGAGGATATGCCTGACCTTGCGAGGCATGAGTTCATGGAAAAGTTTGAACCTGGACGCAGCCGGACTTGCCGAATAATGTTGTCTCATTGTCGGTCCTGA
>CAXMTO010000028.1:0-3281 GCA_964196355.1 uncultured Myxococcota bacterium | reverse complement strand
TTAAGATGGTCTTCATCACCATTTTGAAACATCTCTGAACCGTGCTTTTTACTCATTTCTGCAATTTCTTCAAAAGAGTTGGCATGAAACTTCTTATCGCATGCTCCCCCAAGTTGTTTGCATGTCATTGTTTTCATAATTTTATCTCCTCAATGTATTGTTAAACCAGCAAATTTTCCATGTAATTATAACTTTGTAATTCATGTAGCTTTCTTCTTCCATTACAAAAGAATTATGCTGAATGCAGTGAAGTCAACAGGTAATTATATAAAAACAGTATAACAAACTTCTGGTAAGGCTGTATTGCAAAATACCACGGAAGTATCGTCCAGGGAACGAGAGCATTATTCCCAGCTGTTCTGTCATGTTACCCAACTGAGAGACTTCCAGAAAATTAATAATCTGGAAACATCTTTGACTTCAAGATGCTCAATTAATCGCAAGGTTTTTGAGGATAATCTTGGGTTTTTCGAGGTGCCAGAATGCTCCTTTTCTGGCATTTTTTTGGTATGATCAATTTGAAACTGATCAGGAACAGTCCCCTATGTGTCAGGATAGTTTTCGCCTCAAAAAAACTGTTTAATTCTATGGGTGAAGCGAGATACGAGAATACAAAAAAGGTGTTCAGAAGAGTTCAAGTAGGCGATAATCAAAAAGATGATGCCACCTCATCCGGTATCTGTCTCAAAATTATCTAGAGACACCGGAGTTTCAGATGTTACACTCTACAAATGAAGAAAAGATTATCGAAACCAAGGGGTGGCCGTGCCTTCAAATAAAAAGAATTCAGAGGATTGGACTGCCGAAGATAAGTTGGCGGTTATCATGTCGAAGGGCACACCATATTGAGGTCGTCATTGATGGCTGATGTGGCCCCAAATGTTCTTGAACCAGGCACCTGATTGTCTGTTTATTTCATATTAATTTGAGGGTATCACGGAATCCTGATGGTCACCTATATCTCTCTTGTTATAACGACACTCTTCTGGGGGGGGACTTTCATTGCGGGAAGAACTCTCGCTGGCTCGGTGCCTCCTGCAAATGCAGCATTCCTGCGATTTGCTATCGCCACACTGGTTCTGGCTGTTTTAGCCCGCCTGATTGACGGCAAAATTACAATTCCACCTCGGAGTCAGTGGTTTTCTCTGCTGCTACTTGGCATGACCGGGGTGTTTAGTTACAACATCTTGTTTTTCTCCGGCCTGCAACATATTGAAGCAGGGCGGGCTTCTCTTATTATTGCTCTCAATCCCCTGGCAATTACACTTGCCGCTGTGGTTTTTCTCGGGGAACGGCTGACGATGAAACAGTCCGCTGGTATACTCGTTTCACTGATCGGTGCACTTTTTGTTATCAGCAACGGTCACCCAAGTGCCATTCTTTCTGGTGGTTTCGGTAAAGGTGAAGCCTCTATTCTTGGCTGCGTTGCCAGTTGGACTGCATATTCAATTATTGGCAGGTCTGTTTTGAGATCAGTCTCCCCACCTGCTGCTGTTTTGTATTCGTCACTCATAGGTTCACTCCTGCTTTTCCCACTGGTATTAATGAATAACTCATTCACACAAACCCTCTCGTATTCAATCTATGACTGGACCAGTCTCACCTTTCTCGGAATTCTCGGAACAGCAGTAGGCTTTTCGTTATACTATGGGGCAATTAAAAAAATCGGCGCCTCACGCTGCAGTGTATTTATAAATCTGGTTCCCTTTTTCTCAATACTACTTTCCTGGTTTATCCTCAACGAATCGATGAAACTCTCTGTACTGGCAGGCGGTCTCATTTTGCTTACGGGCGTCTATCTCACCAACAGTTCTCAAGGGAAGTAAACAGTGTACCATCGACGGGCGGGCTTAGATGAGTTGAAGTGATGTCCTGTGGATGACGCTGAAAAGAGAGATGTCAGAGTCAATATCGTCACAGCAATACGCATGGTTTTTTTGTGCTGGCGATTTGCGGGCCATACAACAGGTGATTGAGGGCTTACCGCCTTATAACATTCCCGATGAAGACGTTTTTAATGTAAATGCAACAAATATCAAGCAAAAGAGAGCTCCGCGTCAATTATTGCAGGTCACTCAATGTTCGACAATATATAATCCTTGACCCGTTCTTCTTGTACCAGTTGTCTCCAGCAGGATCCTGTGGCAAACCTGTGAGGGTAGGGCCATGACTGCTGGACGGATCGAAAATGACAATATGTTCTGTCTTCTGGGTGTCCGCTAAATCTGCTAAAATGGCTGGCAGGCTGCCGCCCTTTGTGATCACCCATGCAGCCATTAGATGGATTGAGAATCTGCATGGATAATAAACAACGGGGCGGAACAGGATGATAATCTGGAACCATCAATAATTTATAATACTGCATTTGCAGCTGGATTTTTGGAAACAGTTCTGAATTTTTTAAAGTGCCAGAATGCTCCTTTTCGGGTAATTTTTTTGGCATGATCCTGTGTAAGCTGATCAGGAACAAGGTCAACTTGCTATTTCTATCCCACTTCTTAACCTTACCTGTTCCAATCCTTTCCGACCGATTCTTTCCAGTCCCATTGAATGAGACAGGTCGTTCTATCGCATGTTAAGATAAAACTCAACTGGGCCAAATTCTAATTAGTTTCAATCCTGAAACGGCGCTTTTCTCCTAACTCTTCGTTGCCCTAAAAACTTAATCCTCGGAATATTAGCTATATGCCTGTGGTTAAAATTGTCGAGCGCCTCGATTTAAGAAAAAATATCTCGTTTCCGGATGAAAACTAAATAAGCACCATCAACAATTAATCGGTATTGTGTCTCCAGATTTATGTGTCCCCAGCTTTATGCTTATTGTGATAGAGCATATGTGTCCCTCACAATATGGAAAGAGTAATTCAAAGCAAAAAAACGATCAATCGTTAGGAACAACAAGCACAGGTACGGGTGCGTGCTTAGTTACTCGACGTACAGTAGAGCCCATAATTGTATTACCGAGTAATGACCGAGTAGAACGGCCCATAACAATCATATCCGCATTTCGCTCCTTCGCAACTCTCAATATTTGCTCACTGGGATGCCCTCCTACAACGAGGATTTCCTTTACCCTGCTGCTATTTACGTTTGCAGCATCGAGCTCATCTGAACAAAATGCTTCTAGCCTTTTCTGCATAACTTCAAGAACGTCTTTTATGGTGGTCTTATGCGCTTTTTCAGTATCGTCGTGTGAAAGAAATGTATTAATTACTGATATTGCGGCCTCACTTAAGGGTTCTACAACATGAACCATCACAATATGGGCTTCATTTTTTCTT